>JANMGZ010000647.1:0-4297 GCA_031374905.1 Dolichospermum sp. OTE_70_metabat_362_sub | reverse complement strand
TCTAAAGTGGCTAATTTGGTCATTCCCGCAGCACCGGCTTTAGGATCTGTTTGGTCGTCTACTTGTACTAAATTGACTTTTTCACCATTGACACCTCCACAAGCGTTAACGGTTTCGACAAGCAAGGGAACTGAACCCACCATTTGTTGACCAATTGAAGCTAAGTCACCAGTTGTGGGTAATAAACTCCCAATTTTTAAGCCTTTAGTATCACTGGTTGTAGTTGAAGTGGTAGCTGTTGGGGAAGCCGGACTACTCCCAGTAGATGTGGGAGGGGTAGGATTTTCGCAAGCGGCTAATAAGAAGCCACTGGCTAGGGTAGCTATACTCAAGGCTAGGGAAAGACGCATTTTTACCATAGTTAATCACACAGATATTGAGAAAACTTGATGTACATATATTTACATCAAGCCTTTAAATCGCAGATTATAACATCCTCAAACTATTATTGGTTTTAAATTATTCAAAGGATAACTTTTTCCCCGGGTTTAGGGGCGATTACCTTGGTTGTTAAATTGTTTTTTTCCAGTAATGTCCGAAATTCTTCTACTGTTCCCCTAGCTTGCAGGAATTTTACCAATAGTCCTTCAAATAAAATATCTCCTCCGGCTGCGGTAGGAAGCATAAATCGAGGTTTTACAGATTTTGCTACTTCTAGGGCGCTATTCATGCCTTTGATAATCGGACCGAGTACAGGTAAACTCAAATCAATGATTGGTGTAATTATTACGTCAATGGGCGCTATCTCTTGGAGTTGGGGGGAATGATTTCCATGAGGTTCATAATACAATGTAGAATTATTTGCTAAGTCTTTGAGCAGATAGCCGTTTTCTAATAAAGTTGGGCCAATGGGAGAACCAGGAAAAGCTTTAATTTCTACTTGATTATTTAAGGTGAAGGTTTCACCATGATTGAGGCTGATGATTTGTTGATAACCCAGTTTTTCTACTACTTTGGCCGCATTCGGGGAAGCGACAACTGGGATATTTTTGTTAAGTTGTTTTAAGGTGGGTGGGTGGGCGTGATCTTCTAAACCTTGAGAAAGCAAAATTAAATTTATATTATCTGGTATTGAACGATCTTGAGAACGAGAACCTTTAAATAACCAATCCAAATTATTAAAGGTTAAATCACCAATTAACCAAGGGTCAATGAGTATTCGTTGTTCACCAATTTCAATTAACCAACTATTACTATCTAACCAAGTAAAATTCATAATTACATAAATCCTAAGTTTTCAATTTCTAATATTTGATAATTTACCAACCTGATCAAACATTCTTTCTTCTTTTCTCTTTCTCCTGACTTGCTGACTCCTGAATGGGCGCAGGCCCTGCGCCCCTACCTTCTGACTTATTGTCCGGCTAACATTTGTAATAGTTTATCTATATTATCTAAATTACCAACCATCCGGCGAATCGGATGCGGCCAAACTTTCACTAAAGTAGGAGTTGCAGAAACTTGATCAATTTCTGCTTGTTCTGGATTTGTGAGAACATCAACAACTTTAAGAGTATAAGGATATCCTAGCGATCGCTCTAAAGATTCGTGCAAATTTTGTAAAATTTTTTCTGTCGTCGCGCTATGACCAGCCACAAACAAACGCAAAACAAAGCCTGGGGGGCTTTGGATATTTTGTGGTGAAGGTTGTGTATTAATCACTGGTGGCTGATATTGTGAGGAAGAATCAGCTAAATCCAAACGCACAATTAAATCATGATCTTCCCAAAGTTGAGGAAATGTAGGACGATAAGTTGATAATACCAAGCGATCGCACAATCCATCCTGCCAAGGCGCTGATTGCCACACCAAATCCCCCGTCCCAAAAATCGCATTCAAAACAGCTTGATGACGGATCACTGCTGGATAAGCTTCTGCAAAAATTTGGACTTTTTGAGTCCGAGGATTTAACCAATGATCAATAGTTGCAGTATAACAAGGAACTAAAAAATGTGGCGGTTCTGGTAAATCGAGGATGTCCTGCAAAGCCGAACACAGATGTAAATGCCATCGTCCTTGTTTACTAGGGTCAATACAATAAATCAAATCCCCTCCAGGCGTAAACAAGGCAATACCCTTGAACAAATGGGGTTTAGATAGTTTGTCTAAATTCAACTTATTCACAGATGTTTAGAGCAGGTAACAATTGACAATTGACAATTGACAATTATCAATTATCAATTACCTATTAAACACGACCTCGGAGGAATTGCGCCATTTCGTTAGGAGTTGGGGACATCTCCAAAGCTGTTTCTTCGGTAATGCGGCCTTCCTGGTATAGGTTGAGCAATGATTGATTCATTGTTACCATGCCATCAAAACCAGCTTGTTTCATTAATTCCGCAATTTCATCATACTTACCGTCTTTCACCCATTCCTTAACGGCTTCAGTATTGATGAGAATATCGTGAAAAGCTGCCCGTTTACCATCTGTAGTGCGGCACAAACCTTGAGCAATTACCGCTACTAAAGATTCAGCAAGTGCTATCCGCATTGCTTCTTGTTCTACACCTGAATACAAATTGAGAATCCGTTCAATAGTTTTTACAGCACTATTGGTGTGCAGAGTTCCCATAACCAAGTGACCTGTTTGTGCTGCTTTGAGTGCAGTATTCACAGTTTCTTTATCCCGCATTTCCCCCACCAGAATTAAATCGGGATCTTCACGCAAAGCTGCTTTTAAGGCGTTATCAAATTTCAGGGTGTGCATTCCCACTTCCCTTTGTTTGACTAGAGACTTACGGCTTTGGTGGACAAATTCGACCGGATCTTCAATCGTAATAATATGTTTGGACATCTCCCGATTGATATAGTCAACCATTGCTGCCATGGTTGTGGATTTACCTGAACCAGTTGGACCTGTGACCAACACTAAGCCTTTATGATGATGACAAATATCTCGAAACACTGGTGGCAAGCGCAATTGCTCCATAGACAGAATTTTGAGAGGAATTAGCCGCAATACCATTGCATAACCACGCAGGGAATCAAACACATTAATCCGTACACGGGCAAATTCGTACTGAGTCGCACCATCAAATTCTAGCTGTTCTTGAAACCTTTGAATTTCTGAATCAGTAAGAATCTCTCGCAACCAACTCATAAAAGTTGGCTTATCAGCCTCGGGATAACTTGTAGTTAGAATCTCACCCCGGTTACGGAAACGGGGTATTTCTCCTACTCCCAAGTGAACATCAGAGTAACCTTCATCAAATGCTTCCTGGACAAGCTGCGCCAAGGTAAGTCCTGAAGGTTTATTTCTAGCAGCAGTTGAGTTAGAAGATATTGGTGGTGGTGCCGGTGGTGTTGGTGGCACTGATGGTGTTGGTGGTCGCATCCCTCCAGGTGTAGTAATTGTTGGTGGTGATGCATTTGCCTCTACATTTTTGGCGGGTTGCCGCTGTGCCATGGGTAATGGTGGCGGTGGCGGTGGCATTCTGCGTGTTTGTGGTTCTGTCATATTATTTTCAGTATGGGGGATTAGGGATTGGGAAGAAAAATATTCTCTGTTGCTCCTCTGCCTCTGTTATGCAGTCTTTTTAGTGGTTTATTCACTAATATACATATTTTTTAACACATACGGACTATCCTTACTCTTCCGTAAGATACTCATAACACAGAAGTAAATAATAACATAAGTGATTAAAAATCAAAAACCGGGTCAAAAGGGAGAAAATTCAGAATTACCCAATTACTTGCAACCTGTTTTTATGACCTTTTGATAAATTATGAGAAATAATATTGTTTTCTATAAGAAATGTTAAGCATATAAGTAATCAGATTGCAGGGATCAAGTTCTACCTCTCATCTATCCTTGGATTATATTTCTCAAGGCATAGACCAAAACTCTTTTCCCTACCGATGGGCATAGGTCAATGCTCATTCATAATTAGAAAAAATCAACTGTAAACTTTAGTAAAGAAATGCTCATTTTGCCGCCAAGGTTTTATATACTAATTTCACTGAAACAAAATCAGTTAATTCGCTTTCGAGTGATAAACAACTGAAATTTAAACTTGCTGTGTATTTAGGAGGAAAAGTCATGGTTTCTGCTCAAAGCTCTAATCTAGTTCAGACCCACTCCTTGTTAATGATGAAAAGCTTTTTAATCTGGACATTTACATTGGCAGTGTGCTTGTTAGTCGTCGGTTTTCCATTAGTTGTGTTGATGGCTACAGTTGGATGTCTATTATCTATTGTTTTGCAATCCGTTATGCCTGCTAGTGCCGTATTAATTGTGGCAGGTGGTTTAGTAATGTTTAATGTTATGGCAGTATTAATTGCTGCTGGAGTTTTA
>JANMGZ010000655.1:0-4610 GCA_031374905.1 Dolichospermum sp. OTE_70_metabat_362_sub | reverse complement strand
ATTTTTGGTTCTTCCATGCTCTCCCAAAGACGAAACCTTAAATCCGCGAATATTTCTGACACAGAACCTGCATGAAGTCTTATGGGTAAAGGATTCACAGAATTAACACACTAGCGCTTCGCTATCGCACTCCCAACATCCTCAAACAGCGATCGCACCCCCACATCCCTAAAAAAGCGATCGCATTCCCAACATCCCAAAACAGCGATCACATCCCCCTATCGCAAAACAGCGATCGCATCCCACATTCCCAAAAGCGATCGCACCCCACATTCCCAAACAGCGATTCCTGCGGAGCGCTTCGCTATCGCACTCCCCACACCCCAAACAGCGATCACTATTGCATAATATTTTCGTACTTATTAAGATTTTACACCAACAACCAAATAAAATTTCAGTAGATATGACAGTTTAGGGGGTAATTTTGGGTAATACTAAGAAAGCTCAATAAGTTAAATATAGCTTTGTATGTCTACTGAATTAACTGCTGAAACTTTAATCCCACTTTCTGTCCAAGAACGGAAAGCACTAATTTTGCATCATGCTTCATTAATTGATGTGACTCACATCGCAGATGAAGATTTACACATAGCATATAAATACGGAAAAATTATTTCCTCAATAGCACCAGCTTACTTTCAATATCAAATTGCACAAGACAAGCAGAATGGATCTGTTTTAGAATTAGATATACAATCTCAGTTAATTAGTAGTAAAACTGAAAAATTCGCAGACGATTTTATTGAGTGGTTAAAACTTGACTTTGAAAAGAAAAATTCAATAATTAAGGATCATCCTAACCCATCCAATCTTTTTGAACTCTGTGGAGCTAAATTGCTAGTTACTAGCAACTCAGTGACAAGAAGCCTTAGCACAACAATGGGAAGTCTCTGGGAAAAGATATCTAATATTAGTCCTTATATTATTAACCCAGAATTTGAATTTGGAATTAAAATTACTGGAATTGATATTCTACTTTTTTCGGAAGAAACAGTTAAGTTTGCACAACTAAAAACTCTAAAAGGAACATTGACTGGTTCCCAAGTACCAAGAGCAAAAAAAGAATTAAGTATTCATGAAAACTCTTTGTTTATAGCAGCTTTTGATTTAGGTAAATGGACTTTTTCAAATAGAAGTAACATTCCTCGTATTGCTGGTAAACCATTTTGGAATATGATTTGCATGGATTATGATCTAGTTGAAAATCATATCCGAGATATGTTACAGAAAATTGATCAAGCATTTGCTGAATTAGCCACAAAATAAATAGTTACCAAATCTATGGAGAAAAAAGTGAAAGTTGTTCAGATATCTCTTTACCTTTTGCTTTCTTTCCTTGAATTAAGTTGAGAAGATAACTACCAAGTTCTTTAGCAAGTAATACGGGAACTGCATTACCAATTTGTTTATATTTAGAACTGACAGAACCATAAAAAATCCAATCATCGGGAAAAGTTTGAATTCTTGCAGATTCACGGACAGTTAAAGAACGTAATTCTACAGGGTGACACATATCTGTAGCTTTTTGGTGTGGACTTGTTGTAATTGTTGGAGAAGGTTTATCCCAAGATAATCTTCTATAAAAACCTACTTTTCCACCTCCCGAATTATAAGCACCTCCCATAGCTTCTTGTTTTAATTCCTCTGGTAAATGCTTCCAGTTTTGTCCAGCTTCCAATAATCTTAAATATTTTAAGCGACTTTCTGGATAAGCCATAAATTCTCGTTCTGTATCAACTAAATCTGTTATAGCATCTTCTAAAGTCAGCCATTTAGGTAAAATTTTACCATCTTTACAATATTTGGGAATAGGAAATGTAGCAGCTTCACCATCTCTAGAACCAATAAATACTACACGCGCTCTATTTTGTGGAACACCATAATCTGCTGCTTCTAAAAGGTTATAAACGACCTTGTAGCCTATTTCCTTCATTTCTGATAATACAACTTTCAAAGCAGCACCAGCGATTTCATCAGTTTCTAAGGGTGGGTAATCTTTTCCTCTTTGGTTAATTGGTCTATGACGAAGTGGAGCAGAAAGCAACCCTTTAACATTTTCCATTAAGAAAAAACGGGGTTGGACTTCTTTAACAATGCGAACAAAGTCCATGAATAAACTACCGCGAGGGTCCATAACTGAACCTCTTTTCCCTGCGGTACTAAATGGTTGACAAGGTGGACCACCTGTTACTAAATCTACTTCTCCTGGTTGTAAAGCACGTCCTAAATTTAAAACTATTCCCCCTTCTTCAAGTAATTCTTGAGAACTGACGTTTTGTATTTCTCTGGGAATAGCACTTTTTTGCAGAAATGGACGATTAAGAGCAATTGTTTTTGTAGCATCACGGTCTTTTTCTACTACACTTACTGTATGAAATCCTGCTTGTTCCATACCCAAGTCTAGACCAAAAGCACCTGTAAATAAGGAAATAGAAATAGCTTTACCATCTATCATGCTTGTTCCCAACAATTAGTAAAATCAATAGTTATATAATGAGATGTATAAGGCACTTGCTCATATATGACTAGTTAGATCAAGTGTATCACTCTTTCGTGATAGATAGATTGAATAATTGTAAACATTACCAAATCATATTCAAATTCAAAACAAACCCATTTAAAACATCTTCCCCCGAAACCGTAGCAGGAGATTCCAAAACCTCAACTTCCTTACCAGGTCTATAAATCTCCACTTGACGAGATTTACGATTAATTAATATACCCAAACGCACACCATTATCTATATATTCCTTCATCTTTTCCTGTGTAGTCTTCAAACTATCACTAGGAGAAAGTAACTCAATTACAAAATCAGGACAAATAGGAGGAAACTTTCGTTTTTCCTCATCAGTTAAAGCATCCCATCTTTCTAACTTAATCCAAGAAGCATCAGGAGAACGATCTGCACCATTTGGTAATTTAAAACCAGTAGAAGAATCAAAAGCTATCCCAGTACCATCAGCATCAGTCCAATTAAATAATTGTTGATTGAGTCTACCATTACGATTTCCCGTTTCTCCCCCCGCAGGTGACATAATTATTAATTCCCCATTTGCATTTCTTTCAAATCTCAATTCGCGGTTGTTTTGACATAGCTGAAAAAACTGATCATCAGTCATATCTATCACTGATTTTAAACTCACAGTTAAAGCATTCATAGCCATATCCTACAATTACAAAAATTGTTATTTTCCCAAATCATAAACTAATCTCCCTCTTCCTTTGCGCCTTTGCTCCTTTGCATCTTTGCGCGAAACAAAATCAAGATATCATAGGCAGGTATAAAACCTGCCCATCTCATCCTATTCTATACCTTCAATCCGATTTTCTACCTCCTGATACAACTCACGTAACTTGTCTAAATTCTCCTCACTAGTCTCCCAATAACCGCGACCATTCATTTCCAACAAAGTAGAAACAATCTTGCGGAAAGAATGAGGATTGAGATTCATCAAACGCTTCTGCATTTCCTCATCTTTAATGAAAGTCTCATTCGTGTCCTCATAAATCCAGTTATCCACAGCGCCAGCAGTCGCACTCCAACCAGTGGTATTTACCAACCGCTTCGAGAGTTCCCGCACACCTTCATAACCGTGAGACAACATCCCCTCATACCATTTGGGATTTAACAACTTAGTCCGCGCATCCAAACGCACAGTTTCCGATAAAGTTCTGACCTGTGCATTCGCTGTAGTTGTATCTGCAATGTAAGAAGATGGTTTTTTACCATCAGCACGCAGACTTGCCACTAACTTAGTAGGATCTGAGTCAAAATAATGGGAAACATCTGTTAAACTGATTTCCGAAGAATCAAGATTTTGGAAAGTTGCATCCGCAGTTTTCAAAGTAGTTTCAAAAATTGCCCGTGACTCATCCATGACCCCAGGATTATCAGAATTGAAAGCGAAAGATTTGCGTTTCAAATACATTTCTTGCAATTCAGCTTCACTATCCCAAGTGCTATTCTCCACCGCAAGGTTAATGTTAGAAGAATAAGAACCAGAAGCATTAGAGAAAACGCGAGTTGCAGCTTGACGCAGATTTATGCCCATGTCCTCTGCTTGTTTCAAAGCGTGCATCCGCACAAAGTTCATTTCCAAAGGTTCATCAGCTTCCGCTGCCATTTTCACACCTTGGTCAAGCAAGTTCATTTGGTTAATGAACAAATCGCGGAATACACCAGAACAGTTAATGACAACATCAATTCTGGGTCTTCCCAACTCTTCTAAAGGTATCAATTCCAACTTGTTAACCCGTCCCAAAGCATCGGCAACTGGACGTACACCAATCATCCACATAATTTGAGCCAGGGATTCGCCATAAGTTTTGATATTATCTGTACCCCAGAGGACACAGGCAATGGTTTCTGGCCATTTTCCATCATTTTCCGACTTGTTGCGTTCCAACAACCTATCAACGACGATTTTCGCAGATTGGACTGCGGCAGAAGTGGGGATAGATTGGGGATCTAAAGCGTGGATATTTTTACCAGTGGGTAATACGTCAGGATTACGGATAGGATCGCCACCGGGTCCTGGTAAAATGTATTCACCGGCTAAACCTTGGAGAAGTCCACCCAGTTCGTTATCTGCACAAACTTGTTTTAAGCA
>JANMGZ010000650.1:0-4927 GCA_031374905.1 Dolichospermum sp. OTE_70_metabat_362_sub | reverse complement strand
CGTGATAATCGTAACTACAACTACGGTTTCCGGGTCGTGTTCTGTTCCAGCACTCTTTACAGTCAGAACTGGTAAATGGGAACTTATCGGGCGTATATAAGGAGTCCAAACCTAACCCAGCGATAGAAGCAATTCTGTCCGAATATAAAACCGAGTCGGGTAGCTTGGTAGGGTAAAACCGAAAATTTGCTCGACTCTCCCATATTTTTTAAGCAATGTCCGATTTATCTATCATTCAGAAAACCTACGATTTAATTAAATGGTATGTACCGATTATTAATCGCTTACCCAAGAATCATAAGTTTTTGCTAGGAGATAGAATCACGACAGGTTTATATGATATTTTAGATGGTTTGCTAATTGCTCGTTATAGTTCCCAAAAGTTGCCACAATTAGAATCTTTGAATATCAAATTAGAAATTCTCAGATACCAAACAAGATTACTTTTCGATTTTAACCTAATTTCCACCGAACGTTATGAATATATCCAGAAATTAGTAAATGAAATTGGCGTAGAATTAGGTAGTTGGATAAAATATTTATATAAGAAACCCTCAAATGTAGGGGTTTAGCCCTAGCGAATGGAATTCGCGGCTACACAAGCGAAGTCCACCTGCGTGGACTAATGAAATATAACCCACGTTCGCGTAGCGTTCCGAAGGAATAGGTGGGTTTTGTCTGTATAGCTGCGAATTTAATTCGCAAATTTATAGCTCAGGATAACAATTATATATGAAAAGATATGGAAATCTTTGGCGTGAGATCACAGATTTTAGCAATTTACTCTTAGCCGCAAAACAAGCGCAAAAAAGTAAACGATTTAAACCTGATGTTCTCCAGTTCAATCATAACCTAGAACAAGAATTATTTAACTTACAAGCAGAACTAAAATCAAAAACCTATATTCCCGGAAGTTATAGAACATTTGAGATTTTTGAACCCAAACCCCGGTTAATTTCTGCTGCACCCTATCGTGATAGAGTTGTACATCATGCTCTTTGTCGTGTTGTTACTCCCATTTTTGAAAGTACATTTATTCATGATTCTTACGCTAACCGAGTTGGTTTTGGTTCACATCGGGCTTTACGTCAGTTTACCAAATTTGCCCGTTCTAGTAAATATGTTTTTCAAGCTGATATTCGCAAATACTTCCCCAGTATAGATCATGAGATATTAAAATCTCTAATTCGTCACAAAATTAAATGTCCTGATACACTTTGGTTAATTGATAAAATTATTGATAATAGTAATGAACAAGAACCTGTAATACATCATTTTCCTGGTGATGATTTATTATTACCTTTAGGAAGAAGACGAGGTTTACCAATTGGTAATTTGACAAGTCAGTTTATGTCAAACGTATATTTAAACGGTTTTGATCATTTTATCAAAGAAAACCTAAAATGTAAAAAGTATATTCGTTATGTTGATGATTTTGCTTTGTTTAGTGATGATTCAACATTTTTAAAGAGTGCGAGACTTGATATCGAAAGGTTTTTAGCAGATTTAAGATTAAAAATTCACCCCATAAAAAGCCAATTATTTAAAACTAACCATGGTGCTAATTTTGTGGGTTTTCGTGTTTTACTTCATCAGATTAGAGTCCGTAACAGTAGGTTGCGTTTAGGAAAGAAAAGGATTAAGAAAATTCTCAGAAAATATGAACAAGGTAAGTTAGAAAATGAGAGAATAAAACAATCTTTGCAAAGTTGGTTTGCTCATTTAAAACATGGTGATACATGGAAATTAAGAAAAAACATCTGTTGTACAATGGTGGCTTTAGCTAAGGGGACACTTTAACAGAGAAAGAGCGAATGGAAAGGGCGAATGGAATTCGCGTCTACACAAGCAAAGTCCACCTGCGTGGACTCAAAGAAATTTAACCCACGAAGGTGGGTTTTGTCTGTGTAGCCGCGATTTCTAATCGCCCCTAATAATCGCCGCTAGGAATCATAGGAATTACCAAAAATTACATATCCAAACGATAATTCTCCTGTTCACGTTCCACAAAATACTGGACACGGGCGCGGTAATCTTTGAGGGTTTCATCAACCCAATCGCGATCGCTACTGTTAACATAGAGATGAACTAAAGGCTCACTGGCATCAGGTAAAACCAACAACCAATTGTCATCATAGGGCTGACGAATTTTCACACCGTCAATTAACTCCAAATTTTGCGCCGGATGAGTTTCCACCAAATAACGCATTAACGCCCCCTTAGCAGTCCAAGGACAGCGAACTGTGTAAGTTCTATTAATGACACGGGGTAATTCAGACCGCACGGTTGCCAGCGATCGCTCTTGAATGGTTAACATTTCAATTAGCTTGGCAATACAGAACATGGAATCAAACCCTGGATGTAATTGCGGAAAAATAAACCCAGTTTCCCCACTACCACCCAAAACCACATTCGGATTTTTTTGACAAGCTTCCATTAAAGCCGTCGGATTAGCTTTAGTTCTAATCACATTACCATCATGACGATGGGCGACCAATTCCACTGCACTAGAAGCATGAACCGGCACAACCACCGAACTTCTAGGATTTGCAGTTAACATCATATCCACCATCAACGCCGTCAGCATTTCCCCGCGAATAGGAAAACCCGATTCATCAACCAAGATTAATTGTTCCCCATTTGCTGATACCTGTACACCAAAATTAGCGTTTACCGCTTCCACCACGTGGCCTAATTGAGTTAACAACAATTCTCTATCAGCGTTAGAAATTGCCGTTTTATTCAAACTAGCATTTAGCACCACCGCATCAGCCCCAAATTTATCCAGCATTTGCGGCAAAATAGCCCCAGACACCGCGTAAACATAGTCAATGACAACTTTTGCCCGACTATTACGCAGAGTATCCACATTCAATAATTTTTCAAAAGCTTTACCATAGGCATCCATTAATTGACTAGAATATACGACATCACCAATTTCATGACTTTGGGAACGCCGCATATCTTCCTTAAAATATGCCCCCTCAATTTTCTTTTCTTGGGCTTTAGAGATATTAATGCCCTTAACATCCATAAATTCAATCAAGATGTAATCCCGGCGTTCAGGGTGGACGCGCACATGAATACCTCCCGCTACTTGCATAGTAGGAATCACCGTTCTGGCGATAGGAATAGCTGTAGTATCGAGGTTTTGGACATCTACACCGACAGACATTAAACCAGCAATTAAAGAGCGTGTGACCATGCGAGAAACATTGCGTTGGTCACGGGAAACCGTCACCATTGAACCAGGTTTTAAAGTTGAACCATAGGCAGCCCCCAACTTCACCGCAAACTCTGGAGTAATATCAATATTGGCTAATCCTTGTACTCCCCGCTGTCCAAATAAGTTCCGCTGGGCGATATTTCCCCAAATCAGATTAATATTTAAGATTGCACCGGACTCAATCTTTTTACTCGGCCACACCCTCACCCCAGGGCTAATTTGCGCTTCTTCTCCCACTGTAGATAACGAACCCACTACAGCCGCTTCTAAGACATGAGCGCGTCTATCAACACGAGTCCCACGGGCAATTACACAAGCTGATAAATGGGCTTCATCGCCAATGATTGCCCCATTCCAAATAATTGGCCGCTTTAAATGAGCATCAGCGCCAATTGTGACATTATCACCAATTACCGTTCCATCTTCAATTTTTACTCTCGCTCCAATGCGGCAATTGTTACCAATAACTGCTGGGCTTTCAATTTTGGCTGTAGGATCAATATAAGTATTTTGTCCTACCCATAAACTCGGCGCAATTTCTGGATAAGCCACTTCTAGCTTGACTTTTCTTTCTAAGCCATCATACTGGGCTTCTCTGTAAGCATCTAAGTGACCCACATCACACCAATAACCCTCGGCAACATAACCGTAAATTGGCTCGTTTTTGGCTAGTAATAAGGGAAATAAATCTTTAGAAAAGTCGCATTCAGTATGTTCTGGTAAATAGTCTAAAACTTCTGGTTCTAAAATATAAGTTCCAGTGTTAACGGTATCAGAAAAAATTTCGCTGGTGGAAGGTTTTTCTAAAAATCGGTTAATCCGTCCTTCTTTATCCGTAATTACCACACCAAATTCAATGGGATTAGGCACACGGGTTAAAATTAAAGTGGCTTTTGATTGTTTTTGTTTATGAAATTCAATGGCCGCAGTTAGATCAAAATCTGTAATGCTATCACCGCTGATAACTAAAAAAGTTTCATCCAAAAGTTCAGCAATATTTTTTACGCAACCTGCTGTTCCCAAAGGTTGGTCTTCTTCGATAGCATAGGTCATTTGAATGCCAAAATCACCACCATCTTGGAAGTAATCACGGAGGACATCTGGCAAATAATGTAATGTGGCAATTACTTCGTAAATCTGGTGTCGTTTGAGGAGATTGATAATGTGTTCAGCAATTGGACGATTTAAGATCGGAACCATTGGTTTGGGTAAATCGCAAGTTAAAGGACGCAACCGCGTTCCTGAACCACCTGCCATTAGCACTGCACGCATAAATCCTCCTAAACTTGACTAAAATCATGATGTTCTGATTCCTTTAGTCTCCTATAGATATTAAGATTTAAGGAACTTCCGCAAGAAACAGCTCTGAAAAAATTAGAAATTAAAAATTAAAGACGGTTATACTTACGGTTTTTGTCTAGGACACCTAAGGTGATTGAGAGTTTGACTGTAACAAAACAAGTTCCGCAATGCAAGTGAGGTTATCTGTGAACATAGGAGTCTGATATTTTTAATTTACGATAAAATTATGTCAGTCATTAAGGGAGTTGATGGGAATGATTAAATTACTTATTTTTGGACTAATCGTGGTTTATATGGGTGGTGTGTGGAAATTTTGGACTGGTTTTAGGAGAACTAATTTTAATCAAACTTTACCTAACCGTGTCGGCTTGGCTTTACTTTGGCCTGCTTTGTTTTTAG
>JANMGZ010000471.1:0-13179 GCA_031374905.1 Dolichospermum sp. OTE_70_metabat_362_sub | reverse complement strand
GTTCATAAATAAAGTTATCCTGCATCATAATTTTAACAATCTCTTTTATTATCCATCTTCCGTCACTTTCGGCAACCCAACCAACAATAAATGTTGTTTTATATACAGAGAATGGTAGAGCCGGAAATATTTTTTATTAATAAAACGTTAAAAATATTGGTATATATGGATTTAAAAATTAGGGAATTATTTTTGGATTTCCAAAGTCATTAAAGGCTTGTGAAATATTTTAATTCCAATTGAAATTGTTTAGGACTTACGCATTGACAAAAATATCATAGTTTTACTAATCGTGCTTTTCCCGATTATTAAAAAAGCGACAATGCCGAGAATAAACTTATTGGTTATGGCATGATTGATCTTCATACTTATTGTTGTGGTTTTCGATAGGTGTGGGAAATGTTAAAGCTTCGACTACGCACAGCTTTAACATCGAGCGAAGCTAAGACATTAAAAATATTTCCAAAAGAACAAAATCAAAATCATTAAGATTTATTGATTCAAACAACATAAATATTGTTTAAATTAGCAGCCATAACCCAGTCAGCAACTAGGTTTTAGCATCTCTCATACCAAATAACCTCGCAACAAACCTTATTTGTTCATAGCGGTTAGGTTTGAGAAAATCAGAAACGATTTAATAATCAAGCACTTATAGTTATTTGACTTGTCAAGGGAGAAAACCGGATGAAATTGGCTTACTGGATGTATTCAGGCCCCGCCCACATTGGCACTTTGCGGATTGCAAGTTCTTTTAAAAACGTTCATGCTATCATGCACGCCCCCTTGGGTGATGATTACTTCAACGTCATGCGTTCCATGCTCTCACGGGAGAGAAACTTTACTCCAGTCACAACCAGCGTTGTTGATAGAAACGTTTTAGCGCGTGGTTCTCAAGAAAAGGTGGTAGACAACATCGTTCGCAAAGACGCTGAGGAACACCCCGATTTAATTGTCTTGACTCCTACCTGCACTTCCAGCATTTTGCAAGAAGACTTACACAACTTTGTGGAAAGGGCGCAGTTGGAAGCAAAAGGGGACGTAATGCTGGCGGACGTGAACCATTACCGCTACAATGAATTACAAGCCGCAGACCGGACTTTACAACAAATCGTCCAATATTACATTGAGAAAGCCCGGAAGCGGGGGGAATTACCCACACAGAAAACTGCGAAACCCTCAGTTAACATTATCGGGGTTTCTACTCTGGGTTTCCACAATAACCACGATGTTACCGAATTGAAGCGGTTAATGACTGATTTGGGAATTGAAGTGAATACTGTTATTCCTGAAGGTGCGTCTGTTCATGAGTTAAAAACTATGCCTCAAGCTTGGTTTAACTTAATTCCTTATCGGGAACTGGGGTTAACTACAGCTAAATATTTAGAAGAACAATTCGGGACACCTTACGTAGATATTACGCCAATGGGTGTTGTGGAAACTGCCAGATGTATCCGTAAAATTCAGCAAGTGATTAACGCCCATAGTTCGACTTCGCTCACTACACAAGGTACTGATGTTAATTACGAAGATTTCATTAATGAACAAACTCTGCACGTATCCCAAGCGGCTTGGTTCTCCCGTTCTATTGACTGTCAGAACTTGACTGGGAAGAAGGCGGTGGTTTTTGGTGATAATACCCATGCGGCGGCTTTAACGAAGATTCTAACGCGAGAAATGGGGATTCATGTGGTGTGGGCTGGTACTTATTGCAAGTATGATGCTGACTGGTTTAGAGAACAGGTGAGCGAATATTGCGATGAAGTATTAATTACAGACGATCATGGTGAAATTGGGGATGCGATCGCTCGCGTCGAACCTTCTGCTATATTTGGTACACAGATGGAACGCCACGTTGGGAAACGTTTGGATATTCCCTGCGGTGTGATTGCAGCACCTATTCACGTGCAGAATTTCCCCATAGGTTACAAACCATTTATGGGTTATGAAGGCACAAATCAAATCACTGATTTAATCTACAATTCCTTCACTTTGGGAATGGAAGATCACTTATTAGAAATATTTGGTGGACACGATACAAAGGAAGTAATTACCAAAGGAATTTCTGCGGAATCTGGTTTGAATTGGACAAAAGATGGACAAGCAGAATTGAACAAGATTCCTGGTTTTGTGCGCGGAAAAGTGAAGCGAAATACTGAAAAGTTTGCCCGTGAGCGTGGTTTTAAAGATATCTCGGCTGAGGTTTTGTATGCCGCGAAGGAGTCTGTAGGTGCGTAAATTCACGGTTAACAATTAGCCATACGCATATTATGATGTAAGAGTGCCTTTTGTTGGGGCAACTCTTACTTTTTTTATTGCGTTTAAAATAGACAAATCTATGAATGATCAAGAGTTGAGTCACTGGGTTCAAATTAAATTTGGTATTGTTCCACAGGAATTAAGCAAATATAGAAAAGCGATTACCACCAGACAGTATGAAGTTATGGAATTTTTTGGAGATTCGATACTAGGATTTTTAGTATCTGAATATTTAATAAAAAATTATTCTGTAGATCAACCAGGATGGTTTACTCAAGTTAGGTCTCAACTTGTAGAGGATAAAAATTTATCTCGTATAGCTCAAAAAATAAATCTCAGTTCAATAGTAATTATTCCGAATACAAGCACTAGATCGCAAATTACCGATAGAGTTCTTGCTGATATTTTAGAAGCATTAATAGGAGCAATTTATCTAGATATAGGACTGGATAAATGCAGACAAGTTGTTTCTAAATTACTTGATTTTGATAAGATAAAAAACCCTTACATAACAAATAATTACAATTATGTAGAAGCAAGTAGTTTAAATATAGAAAATCCTATTTCTACATTACAAGAATTATTAGCTAAATACGGTATTTCTCCACTAGACTATGTTGATATAGGGCGCAGAGGAAACGATCATGCACCAATATTTACTATCAGAGCTACTTGAAAATTTAGAGGACAATCTTTAATAGCAGATGGAACTGGTAATTCAAAAAAAGAAGCCAATAAAAATGCCTTAGCCAAGCTACTTTTGCTAGTTCTAAAATGCCAATAAATTAGACAGTAGGTTGGGTTGAACGAAGTGAAACCCAACATTTATATATTTTTTTATTCCTTTGGGGCGTAACTTTGGGGATAAATAGAAAGGATTAAAAAGACAAACAGCTTAAAGTAGTCTACTTATATCCTGCATCACCTCCAATAACCGCCGCAGAATGAATTCTGAGTCTAATAACAAAAGTCGTCTCAAGACGACTAGAATAATTATTGAGTCCGTTTTAACGGACTTCGGCTATGAGACTGGGAATTAATTCCCAGACGGGTTAGAAAGCTAACTGATAATATTAAAAAATATCAGCCACAGCATGAGAAAAAATCCCACCATGTCCAACCAAACAAACTTAACAGATGCTCGTAATAACCTAGCTGACATCTGCGCTCAAGTAGTTGCAGATAGAGAAGTAATGATTATTACCCAACCTAATGGTGAAAACGTCGCATTAATTGCTGCTGACGAATTAGAAAGTTTATTAGAAACTACTCATTTACTACGTTCACCGAAAAATGCAGCGCGTCTTTTAACTGCTTTAGAAAGAGCAAAAGCCAGAACTTTAAAACCGCAAAGTATCAACGAATTACGTCAGGAGTTGGGAATTGACGAAAAAGAAGAAGGATGAATCAAAGCCCTCAAAAATTAAAATTCGGGATGCTGTTTTTCATCCAGAATTTCGGGAAGACCTCGCTTATTGGGTAGAGACAAACCGTAAAACCGCGCTGCGTGCTTTTAATTTAATTGAAGCAATTATGCGAGATCCTTTTACTGGTATTGGAAAACCAGAACCTCTGAAATATTTAGATTCAGATGCGTGGTCACGACGACTTACCCAAGAACATCGAATTGTTTATCTAGTTAGTGATGACAGGATTGATTTTCTCCAAGCTAGATTTCATTATTGAAACTTAGGGAAGTATTAAACATGAAAAACAACAAACAGCTTAAAGTAGAAAAAATCAAACTCATGGCTGATTATGAATGTTACCCGTTATGGTGGGTAAATTCTGATAAAGCTGGAGATATTGACCCAGAAACATTACCACTGAGTCAAGAAACTATTACCCGTTTGGAAAAATGGGCAGATATTTATGATGCAAAATTGAACTGGGAAGATCCTGCTAACTCAAGAGATTTGAATCCAGAAGAAAAAGCGGCTTTTGAAGCAGAAGGTATTAGTTTATGGAAACAACTGCAAAAAGAACTTGCACCTAATTATGAAGTTGTTTATTTCAGTGAAACTTTACGTAAAGTTATTACTGAAATGAATGAATTATTGTAGCCTGTCAAAGATATTTTGACAGATAATATGAAGATGTATTTTCAATATTATATACAATTTACTACCCAAGATGCACGGATTAAATTGAAAAGCCTCTATCACTCAATTACTTCTTAACAGACTACTAGAGAGAACCCCTTTATATCCAATTTTAAAAGATAATATGGCGGAAAACCCTACAGCCTAATTGCCAACAACAGCTTTCACAGATTTGTTAGACTGAATACACCAGGATTTTTTTCAGTCACATCTGTAGATAACGCCAGCAGACGAGGCACTTCATGCTTACAAATACCCTACTTCTCTCAAATCAACTTCCCAGTTTACAATATTCATCCACCACAGAACGCTTCGATGACACTTGGGAAGCCCCCCTGGCAACCCTTTTGGGACTAGGACGGGCTGCCGGAGCAGATTTTGTGGAATACTTCTTAGAACGTCGCAACTACATCAGTTGTTTAGCCGAAGAAGACACCATCACCAGCATTTCTCCTAGTTTAGCTACCGGTGCAGGAGTGCGAGTATTTCGCGGCAAAGCTGACTGCTACGTTAGCACCAACAACCTGACATTTGCCGGTTTAAAAGCCGCCTTAGAAAAAGCACTTTCCATCTTAGGATTACAATTACCGAGTCCAAGCGCCTTCATTCCCGAAATCAACCTAGAATTACTCAGAGACTACGCCACAAAACGCGGTAAAGATGGTTGGCTACCCTTGTGTAGTTCTATCAGCGAAATGGGCGAAGTCCTCCTTGATGGTACAGCCCAACTTAACAAAAAAGCTACCCACGTCCAATCCCGCCGCGCTTCCTACTTCCGTGATTGGCAAGAAGTATTAGTGGCTGGTAGTGACGGCACATTTGCCCGTGATATCCGCCTCACCCAGTCAGTCGGCTTTAACCTCCTTTGTGCTGACGGCGCTAACCGTTCCTCCATTGGTGAACGGGCTGGTAACACCAGTGACGCTAACTTCCTGAGAACCTGGGATTATCACCAAGCCTCCGAACAAATCGCCGAATCTGCTGGTAAAATGCTTTACGCAGATTACGTAGAATCAGGAACTTACCCCATTATCATGGCCAATCACTTTGGCGGCGTAATTTTCCATGAAGCTTGCGGACACCTTTTAGAAACCACCCAAATTGAACGCAAAACCACACCATTTGCCGATAAAAAAGGTGAAAAAATCGCCCATGAAAGTTTAACAGCTTGGGACGAAGGACGCGCTGACAACGCCTTTGGGACGATTGATATGGATGATGAAGGAATGCCCGCTCAAAGAACATTATTAATTGAAAAAGGCATTCTCAAAAACTTCCTCGCTGATAGAACCGGTTCAGTACGAACTGGACACCCCAGAACAGGCAGTGGCCGCCGTCAAAATTACACCTATGCCGCCGCTAGTCGGATGCGAAATACATATATTGATTGTGGAGAACACACCACAGAAGACCTATTTGCCTCCGTTGATAAAGGCATTTACTGTAAGAAAATGGGTGGCGGAAGTGTCGGCGCAACGGGTCAATTTAACTTTAGCGTTGACGAAGCTTACTTAATAGAAAATGGCAAAATTACCAAACCATTAAAAGGCGCTACTCTCATCGGTGAAGCTAAGGAAATTATGAACAAAATTTCTCTATGTTCTCAAGATTTAGAACTAGCTCCCGGCTTCTGTGGTTCAGTTAGTGGCAGTATTTATACAACTGTTGGACAAC
This sequence comes from Dolichospermum sp. OTE_70_metabat_362_sub, assembly GCA_031374905.1. Classification (GTDB taxonomy): domain Bacteria; phylum Cyanobacteriota; class Cyanobacteriia; order Cyanobacteriales; family Nostocaceae; genus Dolichospermum. The sequence goes on along the minus strand of JANMGZ010000471.1, from coordinate 7,144 downwards.
CCCATATTAAAGTTGATTCCATCACGGTTGGTGGCAGATAGATGAATATAGCATAAGATCCCCGACTTCTTTTTAATCTCGTAAGTTATTTATGAATTGATATAAGAAGTCGGGGATCTAGAACTTACAATTAATTTATCTATTTTCTTTCTTTGCGCCTTTGCGTCTTTGCGTGAAACTTTCCTCTTAAAATTCAATCATGTCTAACATTCAAGAAATCGCCACCTACGCTCAAGAAAATGCCGCCAAACTCGGCATTAAAAAATTCGACATTTACGGCTCAACTGTAGATGATACCAGCGTTCAAGTTGACCAAGGAGAACCCAAACAAGTCAAAGCTTCCAATCGTTCTGGGGTAACAGTTCGAGTCTGGAATGAAGAAAATACAATGGGTGTTACCAGCACCACAGATGTAGATGCCAAAGGATTAGAATTAGCTTTAAAAACGGCTTATGAAGCCAGTTTTTTTGGAGTCAAAGAAAACGTTCCTGATTTTAGTCCAGAAGCAACTATTCCCATTCCTAATCCACACAAAGAAAAAGCCCTACAAGCACCTGTTTCTGAACTCATAGAAAAACTATTAGTAGCAGAAAAAGAATTATTAGCAACTCATCCGGCTATTACAAGTGTGCCTTATAATGGGTTAGCACAAAGGGATATTGACAGATTTTATCTCAATAGTGATGGTGCTGTCAGAACTGAATCTCATTCTTTAGCTTCTATTTATTTGTACAGCAAAACTGAAGAGGAAAATAAAAAACCTCGCAGTGCTGGCGCTTATCGAGTTAAGGAAAGTGTTGCTGATTTAGATATTGCTGGTTGTATTAAGGAAACTGCTGATAAAACTATCAGTCATTTGCATTATGAAAAAATTAAAACTGGTAAATATCAAGTAGTTTTCTCTGCTGAAGCTTTTTTAAGTTTATTGGGGGCTTTTTCTAATTTATTTAATGCTCAAAGTATTCTGGATAATCAAAGTTTATCAAAAACTGATGATATCGGTAAAGAACTTGCTTCACCTTTACTTTCAGTTTATGATGATGCTTTACACCCCGCTAATATTGGTGCAGAAAGTTTTGATGGTGAAGGGACACCAACCCGACAAATTAAGTTAATAGAAAAAGGCATTTTAACCAGCTTTTTGCATAGTGCGGGAACTGCTAAAAGATTAAATGCTCAACCTACAGGTAATGCGAGTATTGGCGCAAAAGTGAGCGTCAGTCCCAATTTCTATCACGTTTTTGCAGCAGGAACACCAGAAAAAGAATTGAGTTTAGCAACTGCGGAAAATGTGATTTTAATTGATGATTTACAAGCTCTCCATGCGGGTGTTAAGGCTTTACAAGGTTCTTTTTCTTTGCCTTTTGATGGTTGGTTAGTTAATAAAGGTGAAAAAACCAGTATTGAGTCTGCAACTGTAGCTGGTGATTTTCTGGAGTTGTTGAAATCTATTGTTTACGTCGAGAAAGAGGTGGAGTTAACACCAGGAGGAGTTGCTCCCAGGGTTTGGGTAAGTGAACTTTCTATTACTGGAGATTAAAACCCCACCCCTAACCCCTCCCCGCAAGCGAGGAGGGGAACTAGATTTGGGAATTTTAATTACTAATGCGTTCAAATAACCATGCTAAAACCGCGCCAACTGTTTCTGCTAAGATACTAATGAGACGATAAAGAGCGATCGCACTAATCACCAAAGCTGCCGGAAAATGATATTGTAACAGTAACATCGCTGTGGTTTCAAATACGCCTAAACCACCAGGCGCACCAGGAATAACTAACCCCAATACCCACGCACAACTAAAAGCCCCCACTAATAAGGGTATTTGCGCCCAAGTTAAAGAATTTAATGCCAACATAGTTAAAATAAATCCAGCAGCCCGCAACCCTAAAAAAACTAATTCTCCTAATAATGGTTTTACCAGATAGCGTTTAATTATAAAAGTATTAATTAATTGATCTTCTTGATCAGATTTTTTATTTTTCCACCGATCTAAAAGTCGAATAGCTGGGTTTAAAAATCGAGGATGAAGTATACATAAGACAATTATTAAAGCTAAAAATTGCAGAATAATTAAATTAAATTTCAGATTATTAACAACAAGTTGACTACCAAATAAAACAATAATAATTAAAGCTGCTGCTAACATTAATAGTGGTTCTAATAAAACACTTAAAGTAGCAATATGAGTAGAAATATGAGCATTTTTAGCTGCCATAATTCGCCCATAATAATGCCAAACATTTCCAGGTAAATATTTAGCAATATTAGTTTTTAAATAAACTTGAATAAACTCAATAGCAGATACAGATTGATTTAACTCCTTTAATACCCAAGTCCAAATCCAACCCGCCCAAATATGTGCAAATAAAGTTACAACTGTAGCAGTTGCTAATATTAACCATCCACTTGCATTAATCCGAATAGCACTAACTCCCAACCAATTATCTTTAAAAGCTTTTAATAAAAAAAACAGCGTTCCCCCTAAAATTAACCCACGGATAATTTTCTTCATTATTTTCCTAATTTAGCTGTTAAATTATTCCAATCTGCATCTATCAAATCTTATATTAAACCAGTTACATATCTCAAGCTAATCAACCTCAACACGAATATCTCCCTATAGTTAGATAAAATATTGAATCTATCTCCTATAGAATGCTATCTATGCAAAGATACATCTCTTTTTGCCTTTCTTATCCCTGTTCAAGATTGTTTACAAAGTTAATTAAAGGCAGCAAAAAAATATGCTGTTCAAATCTATATTGATTAATTGTGAATTTGGTCAAAACCATAAAAGGAGAGGAATATGAAAACAGTAATTACTTGGTTGCAAAATCTACGCCCCTTCAAAGTTTTGACAGTTTTTTTAGCAGTAACTTTCCTGTTTTTAGTACAAGCTTGTAATCGTCCTGGAATAGCTGCACAGCCATCTCAACCAGCAGGTCAACCACCAAATGTGCAAAGATATGATCCCAGCGCACAACAATATAAAATTTCTCCCCGTGAAGGAGGAATGAATGAGTTTAGTGATGTAGATCCTAGAGCCAAAAAAGCAGAAGAAGCTGCTAATGCTAGAGCCAAAGATTTAATAGAAAATGCTCAGAAAAATGTTGAAACTAAAAGGATTGATAGTGTTGAAAAATATGTTCGCAATTATCAAGAAGGAACACCCTTAGATCAAAGAGTTAAAAACTTAGGTGAGGATGTAAATAGTTCCGCAGAAGAATTACGAGAAGGTGTAACCAAGGGAACTCAAAAAGGCATCGAAAACCTTCAAGAAAATATCCAAAATGCTGCTAAAGATTTAGGTAAAAATATTCAGCGGACAGCAGAGGATACGACAGATGGATTAAGAAGGAATGTGAGAGAAGCTAATTAAAATTTATCTCATGACAAGGGAGATTATTTGTAGGGTGGGCATTGCTCACCCTATACAGCGGTTTGCGCTCATAAGAGCGCAAAGTGCTGTATTTTTTAAATATTACTCTAATTCAAACTACACTGATAATTTATCTTCATTTTGCCATAATTAGGTTTGATTTTTTAAATGCCAACTCTGTAATGCCAATTGATGAATTTGTCGCCAAGGAATATTATTTTTTTGTGCTAATTTTGCACAATCTTCATATTCAGGTTGAACATTAGTAACTACCTTTTCTGTGGCTTTTTTTGTCCAGGCAACTTTTACCGATATTGTCCCATAAACAGTTTCCACCTTTTGCATTTCTCTTTGTAAAATTGTTCGTTGTTGAGTAGTACGACGAATCCCTAAAGTGCTAGTTTCTCGAAATAACACCGCTTCACAACTAGCTAACTTTTCAGGATGACAAATCACAGTTAATAAAATTCCAGTCCGTGACTTTTTCATCCCTATGGGTTGAGTAAAAACATCCACCGCACCAGCAGCAAATAAAGCCTCAAATACATAACCGAATACTTGAGGATTTAAGTCATCTATTTGAGTTTCTAAGACAGTAATCGTTTCTAAACTTGGGGAATATTCCCCTAAATCAGAGTTATCAGTCTGTAAAGATTCATTTTCACCGTACCAGAGCCGTAGTATATTAGGAATGGGTAAATCTAGAGAACCCGCCCCTAATCCTACCTTTTTGATAGTCATTGGTGGTGGAGAACCAAAGTCTTGAACTAAAGTAGTAGCGATCGCCGCCCCCGTTGGTGTTACCAATTCTCTGTCAATACCATTGCTATAAACTGGACAACCCCGCATTTCCCACAACTTTAACACTGCTGGTACTGGTACTGCCATTCTTCCATGTGCCGCCTGAACAGTACCACCTCCAGTTGGAAATGCAGAACAGTATAGCAAAGGCAAACCCTGGCGATCGCTACGCTGACCGGAGGTATCGCAATCAATACCCAACCAATCCAACCCTAAGCAAGTACCAACAATATCTACAATCGCATCCACAGCCCCCACTTCATGAAAATGAACTTTTTCCGGTGCGATGCCATGAACAGCCCCCTCTGCCACTGCCAACCGTCGGAAAACAGCTAAACTCCAAGCTTCTGCCCGCAATGGCAAATTTCCCTTAACAATCATCGCCTCTATTTCTGGTAAGTGACGAGTGTTGTGGTGATCATGTTCATGATGATGATGGTGATGAGAAACCAAATCCACATGAACCTTAGTCGCTTGTTGACTTTGACGGTGAACCAATTCCGCCCACAATCGGTACTCTGCCTCAATTCCCAAGCCATTAAGTTTTTCCACCAAATACGCCACCGGCACACCGAGACTGACTAACGCTCCCAAGCACATATCACCAGAAACCCCAGTCGGACATTGAAGATAAGCAATTTTATTCATAAATTTATTTGTTAATTGTCAGTTGTCAGTAAGAAGAAAACTATTACCCATTACCCATTACCAATCATCATTATGGCCAAAATATTCACCATTCATCCTGATAATCCTCAAACCCGCCGAATAGAGGAAATAAAGTTAGCGCTATTAGGTGGCGCTATCATGCTCTACCCTACAGATACAGTTTACGCAATTGGTTGTGACTTGAATTCTAAGTCAGCGGTGGAAAGAGTGCGGCAAATCAAACAGTTAGCAAATGATAAACCACTGACATTTTTATGTCCCTCACTCTCCAATGTGGCGACTTATGCCTTCGTAAGTGATACAGCCTACCGGATTATGAAGCGGTTAATACCAGGACCCTACACATTTTTGCTTCCTGCGACTAAACTCGTACCGCGACTAGTACAAAATCCCAAACGCAAAACCACAGGAATTCGAGTGCCAAATCATCACGTTTGCTTGGCATTAATGGAAGCGTTAGGAAACCCAATTATTTCTACTTCGGCTCATGTGAGAGCAAATGACGAAGACCAGGAAATAGTTGAGAACGGAAAACAACCAGTTTTGTCACGGGTGGATTTATACGACCATATGGATAAATTGGTAGATATTATTATTGACACTGCTGAAGAACCTACATATCAAGTGTCTACCATTTTAGATTTGACCGATGAAGAACCAGTTATTATTCGGAGAGGTTTAGGTTGGGAAGCCGTAGCTACTTGGGTTTAAGAATCAAGCTTTACAAGTGCAACCCCTTGTTTTGGACTCCGTTGCGCTAATTATATGATCACCAAATTACGCCAATTTTGAAATTGTCATCCTTGTCTGGTGCTGTCATCCTCAGTTATGGAATCATGGCTACGCCACACAGGTTATCAGCCAATCTTACCATAACTAGGCTTTTGGCAATTTGCCCTCACAGTGAATATCTATTATGCCATCTTTGATTTAGTTGCTAAAAATAAAGCGACACATTTAACAAGCCCTTAACTTTGGAAATTTCCTACAGTATTTACATATCAGCAGCCTACTTGGTGAATTTTGAGGAATAAATCTCAAAAGATTTTCACTGCTGAGACTGACCTTAAATACCGTATCTGCATTTGAGTTAAGGTGCAATACCAATTTTATAGAAAAGTCATGAAAGCTAACATCGCCAATCTGCCTAATTCTACATCTGCTTTTGATAGCTATATTTCTCTTGAAGAATTGTCTGTTCCCACCAGTGATACATTGGTGCAACTTTTATCCCATGAGATGCAATCTCAAGTTAAAGCTGCTACTTCTGGTGTGCAAGATGTTGTCGGACGCATAGCCAAAGAAGTAGAACGGATATGTGATAAAAGCTCTCGCATTCAAAACTCAGGACAAATTCAGTCTTGGCAAATTACTTTAGGAAGACATCGGTTACAAAAGTGCCTGCGTTACTACCAACTTGGTTCTAAACAAGGACGGGTAGAATTACATAGCAGTTTGGGCGCAATTGTTTATCGTCACGTGACTATTGCTGGCTCAGATTTTGGGTTTGAGGCTCGTTATAATCTGATTGAAGATTTTTTACAAGCTTTTTATATCGAAGCTATTAAAGCGTTCCGTCGGGAAACCGAATTACCTGAAGATTATACCCCTCGAACTCAGTTACAAGTAGCTGAGTATATGGCGTTTACAGAACAGTATGCCAAACGCCGGATTAATTTACCCGGTGGTGCTAATCAGCAATTAATTGTTCTCCGCGCTCAAGGTTTTGCCCGTCGTCAACCCCAAGAAACTACTGTAGATATTGAAATGGCTGTGGATTCTGCGAAAACGGAAGAAGCAGAATCTTATCAACGTAATGTAGCTGTGCAGCAAATTCGCTCACAAATGATTGCTAAACCTGGTTTTGACCCTTCGGAAGAGTCGGAACGCAATCGAGTGATTACTGAATTGATGAAATATCTGGAGTCTCAAGGACAATCTGATTGTATGAATTACTTGACTCTCAAACTCCAGGATCTTTCTGCACCGGAAATTGATCAAATTCTCGGTTTAACCAGTCGTCAACGGGATTATTTGCAGCAAAGATTTAAATATCACGTTGAGAAGTTTGCCAAACAGCACCAATGGCAATTAGTTCATCAATGGTTAGGTGCTGGTTTAGAACACAAGTTAGGTTTATCTTCCCAGCAATGGGATATTTTTTGGCATCAACTCACACCACAGCAACAGCAAATTTTTGAATTGAAAACTGCTTGTCAAAGTGATCAACTCATTGCCAAAGCTGTTCAGTGTACTCCTAAACAACTTCAAAAACGCTGGACACAAATGTTAGA
>JANMGZ010000645.1:0-6830 GCA_031374905.1 Dolichospermum sp. OTE_70_metabat_362_sub | reverse complement strand
GATAGATGTAAATATTGTGCTAAGGAGTGGAGTGGATATTTAAGTAGTTGGAAGTTGATGATGTTGGCTTCACCTAGTTCTTTCCATAGTTGCCACAGGCGATCAGCAGCTTGTTTAAATGATGTACCAGAGGCGAGGATTGCACCATTGAGCGCACCGATACTTGTACCTGCAATCATAAGAGGTGCAAAGTCAATTTCTGCCAGATATTTGACCACACCTGATTGGTACGCGCCCTTAGCACCCCCACCCGCCAGTACCAATCCGATTTTGATTTTGGCTTCTTTCATGTAAGAATTTAAATTATTAATATTATGTTGTCTGCATCTAATTTACCAGTGATCGATCCCGATGCGATAGCGAAGCGCTCCGTAGGAATCGCTCATTGGCTGCAATATCCCCTCCCGGAACTTAAGTTCCAGTCTCAAAGCTAAAGTGCGTTAAAACGCACTCTGGTTAACTCAAGATCAAAAATTATCCTATTTGTGCTACAACAGTCGGTTTTAACCGACTTTAGCTTTTAGACAGGGAATTTATTTCCTAGCTGGCTACTATCTTAATCTCATGCCTAATTCAGACCAAAAACATTAGGTAACAATCATGAATAGAGAAGATTTAATCAACTTCCTGAAAAAAAACTTAACCACGATCAAAAGTTATGGTGTAACTTCCTTAGCTTTATTTGGTTCTTATGCAAGAGATGAAGCAAAAAATACTAGCGATCTTGATTTACTTGTAGAATTTCAAGGAAGAGTTACCTTTGATCAATATATGGACTTAAAATTTTTCTTAGAAGATAATTTATCTTTATCCGTTGATTTAGTCACCAAAAAAATGTTGAAACCTCAAATTATTAGTTCTGTAGAAGAAGACGCTATTTATGTCGCGTAGTTTAAAACTTTATTGTGATGATATTTTAATTAGTTGTGATAAAATTCTCCGTTATACTCAAGGATTAGATGATAATAGTTTTTTTGCTGATGAATTAAGATTTGATGCGGTAATTAGAAATTTATCAGTGATTGGGGAAGCGGTTAAACAAATTCCTCCAGAAATAAGAAATAAATATCCACATATTGAATGGCGCAAAATTGCCGGATTGAGAGATATTTTAGTTCATGCTTATTTTTCCTTAGAAGATGAGATTATTTGGGACATTATTCAAACTAAAATTAGTCCTTTAAAATCAGCAATTTTAATTATTATTTCTCAAGAATTTTAAGTTAATGGAAAATGGCGATCGCACTGCTTTTATATTAAGCGTTTATGTCTGGGAAATAATCGGAGTCTATGATTTGCTCTGGGGTGAAGGGACATTCTAAGGGAAAGGTAGTTAAGGGTAGCTTTGTTTCCCTGGCGGCGTTTTTTCGTGCTTTCTGATAGCACTCGGATATATTGTCTTTAAGGAATGGGTTTAAGCTAGGACTGCTTTCTAAGACTAATTCGAGTTCATTTCTTTGGGTTATTATAGTTGAAGTCCAACTTTTTGTTTTCTGCTTTGGTTGATATTTATACTTTAATAGGTGCATGATTAAAACAATTAATCAGCTTTTAATTTCTCGTTTGTCATTGCTCCCCATTGATTGAACTTCCTCGATTAGATTTTCTATATCTAGGTCTTGAATTTGTCCATTTTTGAGTTGGTTAACAGTTTGTTCTATCCAAAGATTAAAGTCGGTTTCATACAGAGTCGTAGTCATAGGTTATTCTCCTAATCATTTGAGAGGGGATATTGTTTGTCTAGAAATGTTGGGTTTCCTTTTGTCAACCTACGAAGGGCTACTTTCTTGAGAATTTCTACATAATTTAGTGGATTAGGCATTTCTCTCTTCTTGAAATAAGATCAGAAACCCTTCTTGGGTAAAGTGCTTATCGTGGGTCAATATCTCTGTGATTTTGAATCGCTCCATGATGATCATTGACATACAGTCCGTAAGGCTATAGCCCTTGTCAAGACGATTCTCATAAAGATCTAGTCCTTCAATAAATACTTCTCTGGTATGGGTTATGACTTGAATATTTTTACTTCTGAGTATTTCTCTAACTCTTTGAGAAACTCCTAAACGCATTTCTGAACCAAATTGGGCGTAGTAGTTGAGCAACTCATTGAGTACAGCATCAGAAGTTACAAGTTTTGTTCCTTTTAATTGCTGACTGAAGTTGACAACTTTTTGATGCCATTGATCGCGCTGGTTACATAATGCAATCCAGTAAAAAGTATCGGCAAAAATTTGTCTCATATTTATGTGGATTGCTTGGGCGAACCGTACAAATAATGATCATGATTGGCGGCTCCATCAACGGGCAAGCGATCTAGAACTTCTGGAGGGAGGGATTGAGCAAAATTTGTAAACCTTTCCCAAATGGGGATTTCTGTATCTATTTCCTGCGTTGATAACTTGACTTGTGGTTCTAATAAATCTTGATCTTTAGAAATTGATAGTAAATTAAGTAACTCTTGGGCTGTTGTGTCAAGGATACGGGCAAGAGTAAAGATAGATACTTGGGGCTGATTGTCTAAGGTGATGATGCCGCTAGGTTGTTCACTTTGTAGCCATGCTAAAAAATGATCTGGGGTTGTACCTAATACTTCGGCTGAGGTTTGTAAATCAAGGGTTAGTTTTGTCATAATTTGGGATTAATTTTGAGAGCTTGATTGTAATCTTGTATCGCCCCTTGTTTATCTCCTAAATCTGAACGGGCAAATCTCGAGTTGTTATAGAATCCATTTGGTATCTGAAATACAAGTAAAATTAGCTCTAATGTTCTATTTATTACTCTATTTGCCTGAGTCCAGCCACTTTGCTACTTCAATATGAGCAGAAGGATGTTTTAACTTTGCAATTTCTTTAACAAGATTTGTTGTTTCTATCAAAAGTTTTTCGACTTTGGTACTATCAATCTTATTTATGGAATATGAATCAATAATAACAGGGTCTGATTTGTATGATGGAAACCCGTCTACATACAACTGCTCAATATATCCTTGTGTTACTGTATATGATTCAAAAAAAAGAGTGATGTATTTTGTGTGACAAGTATAGGTATAACAATGTTCTTGTACCTTTGTTCTAACTTAGCTATCGTTTTGTTATGATCGGCTATTAAATGATTTACCATCTCCATATTGTTTGTATGATTTTGATGGCTCATAAAAAATATGCCTCCTATACTAATAAACGCAAGCATTATAGAGCTTCCTATAATTATCCCACTATAACCCTCTTGTGCAGGCACAATTGCAGTTGTGGACGTAGGCGAAATCACTGGTGATGGTACTGGTGATGGTAAGGGTATAGTTTTCGTTATATCCTCAACAGTTGGTATAATGACATTACTATGATTATCTCTCAAGGTCTTGGTAATAATCCAATTCCCATTCTCAATCTGAATCCAATCAGACTTCTCACCTTTAACTCCCCAGAAAGTTTCATCCTGTTTTAAGAGTTTAACTACTTGACTATTACTTACACAGTGATATGATCGTACATTGAGAGCAGGTATTACCACCCTATAGTGGCGCTTTGATGAGTTGACGTTAACAGCGGTAGGACAATTTTGTGCATAACTGGGTTGGTTGGTAGTCGCAATTGTCGTTAATGCTGTCAGGGAGCCGAGAATGACAATTCGTGTCACCCCTATCCACCATTGACTAAATAACCTTTGTTTCATAACTTTAGGTAATTAGGTAATTTTTGCGATATTAAATTAATATTAATACTGTTTATATAGCAAATTATATCTAAATGTGGGTAAGTTTGGGCAACTCACAGACTAATTTATATTCAAAACTTCTTAATTGTGTGATTCCACTAGGTCTAGGGGTATCCACCAGTGCCAAAGTCCCCAAACCCGAATCTTTTAGAGATGATAATTGTCGCGGAAAAGGAACTTCAATCCGAGGAATTTCAGACAAAGAAGACAAAAATCCTGTAGATACACCAAAAATACCGCACAACCGCAGTAGATCATTTATTCTGATTAATTCAGCTTGAATACTATTTGATTCCTCCACCTCAGATTGAGAAGAAACAGAACTACTGTTCAAAATTTCTCTAATTACATTCTCGCGGGGAAAATCATTTTTAGTAGCCTGTTCAACAGCTTCTTTTAAACCAATTCGTTGCAATTTCTGATGTAATTGTCCCCAAACCTCTCGCAAAAGCGTCATCAAAGCCTTATCCAGAATCAACTTAGGACGAGTTACCTCACGAGAAAAAACAATCTCAGTCGGTAAAACCGTCATCGCATCATTACGACTAGGAAGTAAATTCTGTCCAGCGATCGCATTAATAATAGTAGACTTGCCCGCACTGGTTGGCGCAACAATCGTCATCGTCAATTCTTTACGCTTCACCCTTTCCAACTTCTCTTTAACGTGCCTGATATCTTCTTCAATAGCCTTAATCTCAGCCCCCAACCGATTCCCACCCTGATTTTCAGCCAGCAACCCATCATGTTCTCTCAATATTGCACAACCTTCCGACATCACATTACCGACATGGGTAATCACATCAATAGCAGACTGGTGTAGTGCATCCAAATCAGGCTGTAAAAGGTTGTTAGACATAAATTAAAGATGTTAGAAAGCATCACCGTCAACAATAATCTTCAAACGGCACAGGACGAAGCTAAACGGCGGCAAATAATATTTTCACCAGATTATCACAAAGAGTACATACCACTTTGTGAAATATATCCAGACAAAATCCAAATCTCCAAACAAAATCCAAATCTCCAAACAAATCCTGAAAATCCTAAAATCCTGGACATCCTGATATGGCTTGCGCCACGCTACGCTATCAGACAAAATCCTAGTTATATTACGAAATGTAACAAAATTGCAGTTAAAACGCTTTACCATCTTGACAACTCAGAAAAGAGCCGATAAGGTGGTATACATACCCGGGTAAGACCACCAGAAAGTTGTATGCAAACTAAGCAAAAGGTTACGTTATATTTATCACCGGAACTGCACAGAAAACTTAAAATTCGTTCTGCTGTTGACTCAGAACCGATGTCAGACCTCGCAGAACGGGCGCTCAGTTTCTACCTGACTAACTCAGAAATAGTAGAAGAGATAGAAGCGTCTTCTTATGGGCGAACTCACCGGATTTATTCCTGCCCCACTTGCGAATCTTCACTTGTATTACGTGATGGTGAATTAGTGAATTTGGGTAATCAACCAGGAATCATCGGTCAAGATCATCTGTCTATGGATGGCAGAGAAAAAGATGAAACCCATCCCAAGGGTGAGGAAGAATTAGTTCCTTGTTAGATAGGAATTATTAATGATTAATCCATAGTCTGGTTTGGTACTGTCTCTATAAGGTCTCAAGTAGGTCGATAGTATGAAAGAAGAGCTCAATATTTTAATTCAAGCTCAATACCCTTTAATCTACCTTGTGACCTCCGAGGAAGAGCGGGCAGAGCAGTCAATTTTTAAAGTCTCCCAAGATTTAAAACCGCCAAGACGAGTATATGTTTGGACAGTAACTCACGGTATCGTGGAGTACGGTCAACCCCGGAATACCACACAACACAATACTGTTTCTCCCGAGGCAGCCATTGATTGGATTATTCGTCAAAAAGAACCAAGTATATTTATTCTTAAAGATTTACATCCCTTTATTGATGCGCCAGCAACAACTAGATCGCTCCGGGACGCGATCGCTAGTTTTAAAGGAACGCAAAAGAACATCATTTTGATGTCTCCTGTGCAGCAAGTTCCTATTGAATTAGAAAAAGAAGTTGTTGTTTTAGATTTTCAATTGCCTGACATGGCTGAGTTAAATAAAGTTTTAACTACCCATCAAGAGCAAAATCGTGGACGACGGCTAACCACCGAGGCGCGAGAAAAGCTACTCAGAGCCGCTTTAGGTCTAACTAAAGATGAAGCTGAGAAAGTCTACCGCAAAGCACAGGTAACAACTGGGCAATTGACGGAGAATGAAGTTGATATCGTCTTATCCGAGAAAAAACAACTCATCCGGCGTAACGGTATCTTAGAGTACATCGAAGAAGATGAAACCATTGACGCTGTTGGCGGCTTGGAAGAATTGAAAACCTGGCTCACCCAACGCTCTAACGCCTTTACAGAAAGGGCGAGAGAGTACGGACTGCCCCAACCGAAAGGAATGTTAATTCTCGGTGTTCCTGGTTGTGGTAAGTCACTCATTGCCAAAACTACCTCCCGTTTATGGGGTTTACCAATTCTGAGATTAGATATGGGGCGGGTCTACGACGGCTCAATGGTGGGTCGAAGTGAAGCCAACCTGCGAAACGCCCTAAAAACGGCAGAATCAATTTCCCCAACGATTCTGTTTATTGACGAATTGGATAAATCCTTTGCGGGTAGCGGTGGTTCTGGCGATTCCGATGGGGGGACATCAAACAGAATTTTCGGCTCTTTCCTGACCTGGATGCAGGAAAAGAAATCTCCAGTGTTTGTTATGGCGACTGCTAACCGCGTAGAACGCTTACCTGGAGAGTTTTTGAGGAAAGGTCGCTTTGATGAAATTTTCTTTGTGGATCTGCCCACACCTGAAGAACGTCAGGATATCTTCGGTATTCACCTGACCAAACGCCGGGAAGATATTGCTAGATTTGATCTAGAACAACTAGCAAAAATGTCCGATGGCTTTTCCGGGGCAGAAATTGAACAAGCGATAGTGGCGGCTATGTATGAAGCTTTCGCCCAAGATCGAGAGTTCACCCAATTAGATATTATTGCTGCATCGTTCGTGACAGCGGCAAAGTAGACTTCAATTCAGCAATAATATCTAATTGGGTGAACTCCCGATCTTGGGCAAAGGCTTCATACATAGCTG
>JANMGZ010000386.1:0-2183 GCA_031374905.1 Dolichospermum sp. OTE_70_metabat_362_sub | reverse complement strand
AGTCATGCGTTGGAGTGGATTTCATTTCCTTCAATCCCCAAACCGGGCGATGGAAATCATTCGGGTCGAAGTAATTCAACCTGTCGGACGGAATCGTAAGTTTCAACCCTTATGGCTGGCTTGGTTGGGTCAGACAATGCCTGCATTAGAGGATCTCTGGCACAAATATTTACGCCGTTTTACTCTAGAACATTGGTATCGTTTTGCGAAGCAAAGGTTACATTGGACACAGCCTCAACTTAGTTCAACTCGGGCAGCAGAACGATGGAGTGACCTAATGCCCCTGTTAACTTGGCAACTGTGGTTAGCAAGGGCAGCCTGCATTGACTCCCCATTGCCTTGGCAATCAACTCAGGATACACTGTCTCCAGGTCGTGTAGCACAAGCTTTTCCCCTGATTTTAGCTGCTTATTGGTACTCCTGCCCAACCCCCCAAAACTCGCGGTAAATCACCTGGTCGCCCCCAAGGACATCAGCCACCTCCACGTCCCCGTTATCCCATTGTCAAAAAACACCCATCTAAAAAACCTAAATCAGAAGAAACACTTAAGAACGCCGACCTAACTGCTGCTTAGTTTCTGCTTATTTTTCCAAGATTCAACTTCACTCAGTCTCTCAAAGACGTTGGGTAATTTTCTCTTGCCTTCTTTTCATTGCTGCTAAATCCCAGTTAGTCCAAACTCAAGTTTGAAACCCATAATTTTTTCTTTATCGGGTTTTATCCTCAAATTCTCTCCTCTTCCTTGTTCTCTTGGGAAAAACTCCTCCTCCACAGTGAGGTAAATCACATATATATAGGATTTATATCCTCCCATAGAAATCGCCATGTTGAGATAATTGACAGTAACTGAACTCTAGCCGAGTCATTAATAGGGAACACAATAACCGCCGACAACTTATCATGAGTCTGTCGGTTTTTTATAAACAGCGTTTACTTTAAAACCCATAGTTTTCTCTTCACCGGGTTTTACTCTCAAATTCTATCCTCTTCCCTTTTGAAAAACGCTAATTCTCAAATTAGACGAGGTTTATATCAATGACTTATTAACTTATGGTAAATATAACACTAATTTATAATTATGAAGGCGACAAAAACAAAGTAAGAAAACTGATTAAATAAGACCTTTCCTCGAAAAACACCATACCCTAATTACACTTTAATTCCCTATAGCGGTATGCACTTGACTGAAATACAGTCAGCAAATTGTCAAGCCTGTAGGGGCGCAGGGCCTGCGCCCTCAATTATATTTGCCCTCAATTATATTGCCCTCAATTATATTGCATCAAGCGCGATAACTGCTATATTGCCTCTAGATCAAAATATCCCCACAACCAGTCAATAACTTGACAAATGTTGCCATAGCCACTACCAGTTGTGAGGAAATAAAAACTTTTAAACCTGTTCCTTGCTATAGTACAGGCTTTTGATTAGGACATTGCTTGAATGATGTAATCAAAGTAAGGTGCAGTTTCTAAAGCGTCTTCTGTATTCAGTAAATCCAAGGACGCTTGTTTAAGAGCAGTAATAGCTTCTACCATTCCCGGAACAGGAACACCTAGAGAATTATACATTTCTCGCACACCAACCAAACCAATTTTTTCAATTGGTTCTTTGTCACCAGCAAGTACACCGTAGGTAATTAGGCGTAAATACCAGCCGAAGTCCCGAATACACAAAGCCCGCTGTTTTTCGCCGTAAGCATTACCACCAGGGGCGATAAAATCAGGGCGTTTTTGCCAAAGTTTTTTGGTAGCTTCTTGAACGATCTTTTTCTCGTTTTCTGAAAGGGTAGCAGCGATTCTTGTCCGCTTTACACCAGTTTCCAAAAATGCTTTGATGTTTTTGAGTTCGCCACTGCTGGGGTAACGCAGCTCGTCGTCAGCTTGAAGAATAACTTGGCTAATTACAGTCATGATTATCTAAATGACCTGAAATATTTATATTTGCTAGTTTACCGACTTAGAGGAACATTAGTGAAGTGTATGGGAAGATAGGGATAAATGAATTTACAATTCGACATTAAGGAACACTCGCCCAGAAGGTGGGAAAGTTCCCTATTCCCTAACAACTGACTAATGACTAATACAATGTGGCGACAAGATGAAATCATCGAACTGGAAATTACTGATTTAAGCGACACTGGTGATGGTGTAGGACGCTTTGAGCAGCGTGTGGTTTTTGT
>JANMGZ010000639.1:0-6413 GCA_031374905.1 Dolichospermum sp. OTE_70_metabat_362_sub | reverse complement strand
CCAGGTGTAGGAATTTAAGTCAGTAACTATAGATGCTGTTTTGGGACGTGGTTCTTGCTGGAAACCGTAAGGATCAGATTTTTCATAAATATGCCCTTCAATATTTTTGATTTCGTATTTGTAATGTTCTCCTACACCTATTTCCGGAATAAATAATTCCCAAACTCCTGTATGTCCTTTCCGCATCTGGTGCTTGCGTCCATCCCACAGGTTAAAATCTCCCAATAAGGAAACGTTGCGGGCATTGGGGGCCCAAACAGCAAAATAAACGCCTTTGATCCCATCTACTGTTGTGGGGTGCGCTCCTAATTTTTCATAAATGCGATGATGGTTGCCTTCACTAAATAAATGTAGATCGAATTCTGTTAAGTGGGCAGAACGGAAAGCGTAGGGATCATTAACTACCCGCTCATGTTCTCCTTCTTTAATGCGTAACTGATAATTTTTCAGTTCTGGGGTTTCAATGGTGCATTCAAAAAAGTGCGGATTATGCACTGTCTCCATTGGGTATTCTTTCCGTTCCTCTGGAACTACTACATAAACAGCACTAGCATTTGGGAGGTAGGCTCGCACAGCCCAGACAGTTTTACCATTTTGCTCGATGAGATGAGAACCCAGAATTTCAAAGGGATCGTGATGTTGATTGCCAACAATGCGATTAACCTGTTCAGGGGCGACTGTGGTTGTGGACATGAAGCTACCTATGTGATATATGGTGATTAACTAAATCTACTTTTTAACATCTATTCATATTCTTGCATCTTTGTCGCCACTGTCAGTTGTCAGTTGTCATTGGGAAAATTCTTTATCCCCCTGTTCCCTGTTCCCTGTTCCCTGTTCCCTGTTCCCTGTTCCCTGATTAAATACTTAAAAACGGGAAAAGTTGTAATAAGGTTTTGCGTAGTTGCAGCAAAAATATTTTATCGCGGATACCAGAAGCTAATCGTGGTGGTGGACTTGTTTGAATTTGTGCTTGCAATTCGGCATATTCTGCGGGCGTAAGGACTTTACCATCAATGGGCGATCGCGCTGCTAGAATAATCTCTGTTCGCAATATCTCCTCTGCTATATCCTCTACTGGTGGTAATGCCATCACTGCTTTACCACTATGACCACTTAAACTGACTAAAATGCTAGTGGTAACGCTCAAAATAACAAGCAGTATCCGTTTCATCCTACCTCCTAATTCCTAATTGGGCGCAGGCCCTGCGCCCCTACGTCCCACTATAATTTCTACAGCCCTGGTGGCAATGGTTCAGCACATAGCTGGTGAATATTGATAATTCGTTCAAAAACCTGCGGATATTGCTGACGATAATCAGGAATCAATGCTAAAGGACTCAACAAAGCCGCCGCTGCAATATCAGCTATACTCAAGCGGCTACCCACTAAATAATCACTTTTTTGCCAATAAGTAGACAAAACTAACAAAGCATTCGTGAGTCTTTTTCGCGCTAATTCAACTGTAGTATCATTAATCCCATATTGTTGCCTGACTATTTTAATCACTATTTGGCTAAATAATGATGGGTCAATTGCTTTACCTTCAGCAGCACGAAATTGATAATATACAAACCTGGTCGCTGTCCCGATACTTTCATCTAACCAATCTTCTAACATCATAGCCTGAGTTTGTTGTTCTGAATTGGCTAAAAATAAAGGAGGTTCAGGTTGATAACTTTCTAAAAATTTGAAAATTTGTGTAGAGTCACCAATCGCTTGAGGTTGTCCGACAATTTGGGGTAATAGCACAGGTAGTGTCGTTAACCCAGTTAAGGGCTTTACTTTTAACGTATGCAGCCCTGGAGTTAAATTTTCAGTTTGATAACTGATTCCCTTATAACCCAATGCCAACCTAGCTTTGCGACAATAATGAGATGTACTAAATTGCAGTAACAACATATGGTGACATTATTTTGGTTACTGACAAAATCTCAAAAGAACTTCAACTGGGCGAGAATTGAATCTAGCCCAGAAGTAGAACTTGATAAATTTTCTGATTTTTCCGCCAACTTAACATCATTAGGGAGTTGAATCCTTAATCCTGACTGACAAAATCTCTAAGTTTCTACATAGAGTTTTGTACAAATGGGTTTTAAAGATATCAACTACTTTTGAAGAGCGCTGTATTTCCCTATATTATGGTTGTTTGGGAGTAGCCGCAGGAGATGTTGTCGCCGCAGGAGATGTTGTCGCTGCGGGAGATGTTGTAGCCGCAGGGGTAGCGCCGGTATCTGCCGGTTCGCCACCTGTTGTTGCTGGAGGGCTTGTAGTACCAGCGGGTTCACTACCACCGTCACAAGCTCCAAGTATGGTAGCTAGACTTAACATTACAGCCAAACCAAAAATTTTTGTCTTCATAACTCCTCTTTCACCAATTGTGGCAATAAAATATGCAGCCTGTTGAATAAGATACCTTATTTATTGATTTTTTTTAAGGGCTTTCTGATTACATATTTCAACTTATTCTTTTTTGTAACATTCTTGTAGATTATATGTAATACAAATAGATGATGATTAAGGGTTAGAATGACTTCAATTCTTGATCTGAAAATGTAACTTTAGGCAAGATATCATCAAGTAAAAAATACAGTATTTATTATCAAAAAAATTATGGTTTTTGAACGTAAATCAACCGTTTCTGCAAAAAATACCTGGTTCTGGGGCAACTCTTCTTTCTCATTGAATAGACGACGGTCTCGAAGTCTGAATAAAAAAACACAGAGTTTATCCCGACTGCATGGTGAAACAATAGCAGTTAAATCGCCTAGTTCCCGGAATGCTTGGCTAAATTTTTTAGGTTCTCGCAGAAGTAGGACAACAATTCGTACCTCAAACTTAGAACCAGGTAAAAAACAAACTACTGATATTAACAAACAAACCAATACTACTATACATAGGATCAGTAATACTGCAAGTATACCTGTATGGTTACTACGTATGTATACACTCAATCGCTATTCGTCAGTTTTAGCATTTTTATTAGTGGTAGCAACATTAATAGTTTATGGTTGGACAGTTTATTCACAACAGCTTTGGAGTGATTCTTACCGCAAATTACAAAGCTTACAACGTCATGAGCGGCAGTTAAATACTGCTAATGCGACACTGACTAGCAAAATGGCACAGGAAGCAGAAAAGCCTGGTACGGAACTGGTATCACCAACTTCTGAGGGGACAATTTTCTTACCACCAACATCTAATGATTATCCTAAGTCGTCATTTTCAAGTTCTCAAACAGAACCACAACCAGAACCTCCTTCTCCACTAGGATATTAAAATAATTGATAATTGATAATTGTCAATTTTCAATTGTTAACTATATATTGCTCTAATGCTGAAGTCATTAATTAAAACAAAATTCAGAAACTTACGTAATTTTGAATTCAGACGACAACGAAAGTTCTCCAAACAACCTCAACTAGGAAATATTGATCCGAAAATACCGGAAACCCCACCCAACATTAAATTACGACTGTTGGTTGTCTGGGGTGTGTTAATGATTTCTCTAGTAGGGTTAGCATTTAACTTATATCAATTACAAATTGTTCAAGGAAAAAAGCTGACTCAGAAGGCACGAAACCAGCAAATGGTTAATTTACGCCCTTATATGCCTCGCCGTCCGGTAGTAGATCGGGGTAATAATGTCTTGGCTATTGACCGTCCTGTTTATAATGTGTATACCCATCCTAAGTTATTTGATCATTCCTTGGAGAAAATTGCCGAGAAAATTGGGCCAATTATCGGCAAAGAAAAGGCTGATTTAGTCAAAATCTTCCAAAGTAAACCGAGCGGAATTTTACTAGCTTCGGGTGTCTCGGAAGATATTACTGATAAGTTGATATCACTGCGCTTGAATGGGTTCGAGTTTATTCAAAAATACTCCCGATTTTATCCCCAAGATGATTTGGTGGCAGATGTAGTGGGCTATGTTAACCTTGACCGTCGCGGCCAAGCTGGTGTGGAATATAGTCAGGAGAAGTTACTAGAACGTTCTGGACAAATAGTCCGAATGAGTAAGTCTGGTAATGGGTCGTTGATGCCAGATTATGCGACTGAGGGATTTCTGCAATTTGATGATTTAAAACTGCAATTAACTATTGATAGCCGTGTGCAACGGGTCGCTCGTGCGGCATTAAAAGAACAGATGACTAAATTTAGTGCCAAACGGGGCGCAGTAATTGTCATGGATGCAGTTGATGGTTCTTTATTGGCTTTGGTTTCTCAGCCTACCTATGATTCAAATCAATATTCTAAATCTGATATTTCCCTGTTTAAAAACTGGACTGTAGCTGATCTTTATGAACCAGGATCAACTTTTAAACCTGTCAATGTGGCGATCGCTCTCGAAAATGGTGCAATCAAACCAGATGATACATTTGAAGATCCTGGTTCGATTAAAATCGGTACACATACTATTAAAAACGCAGAAAAAACTGGTTATAGACGATTAACTATTCCGCAAATTTTACAAACTTCTAGTAACATTGGTATGGTCAAAATCATTAAACGAATAAAACCATCCATATACTACAACTGGCTAGAACGGCTAGGACTAGGACAAAAAGTTGAAACGGATTTACCCTTTGAAGTTAGTGGTCAACTCAAAAGTCAAGAACAATTTATCTCTTCAGCTATTGAACCAGCTACTACATCTTTTGGACAAGGTTTTTCTTTGACTCCATTACAACTGGTTCAGTTACATGGAGCATTAGCTAATGGGGGCAAATTAGTTACACCTCACGTAGTCCGAGGACTGATTGATAGTCAAGGGGGAATGCACTATTCACGGACTCTCCCAGAACCACGGCAAATTTTCTCCGCTACAACGACTCAAAGGGTTGTAGAAATGATGGAAACAGTAGTCAATTCAGGTACTGGTAAAGTAGCAAAAATTTCTGGATATCGGATTGGTGGGAAGACGGGGACAGCCCAAAAAGCCAGTCCGAATGGTGGATACATTAAGGGTGCAAGAATTACCAGCTTTGTCGCTATTTTTCCAGTGGAATCGCCCCGTTATGTGGTCTTTGCAGTTGTGGATGAACCAAAGGGAGAAAATGCCTATGGTTCTACTGTAGCTGCACCAATTGTTAAGACTGTAATGGAAACACTAATTCCCATTGAACAAATTCCACCTACTAAGGAAAAAAGGAAAGACAAACCTAATTGAAAATTGGTAATTGGTAATTGGTCATTGGTCATTGGTCATTGGTAAATATTTCCTCTGATAAGTTTGCTTGAGAGTGGATTCGATTGAACCTGTATTTTGGAATAACTTAATTAATTCATGAGATTTGGTTTTTTGCTCTGATAAGATGACTTTCAGTGGGGTTAAAAATTCAATATCAGGATCATCTACAAGGGCAATTTCAGCAGCTTGTAATATTTTGCTTGTATTAATCAAAATATCTGGATTATCAAACCCAGATTTTGCTGAAATTTGGTGTAAATCAGCGTCAGGTATAATCGCTCGACCTGGTAAAGTTTCATCTAATACTAAACCTTTTAATAAGGCTAATAAACCTGCATAAATAGCAAAATTATCACAACTATCACAAGCTTTAAATTCTATCCTTCCTATCTCAGAAGGAATACGAGCAATTTTTGTTAATGAAGGTACACTTTTAATTAATTCTTCTGTTGTTTCCACAAAAACTAATGTTGCGGATCTTTTTCCCGTTCTTATGAATGTTCTAACTGATAAACCTGTCCATAGACCACCGTTATAAAAAGGAGAACTGTAACTAAAAGGAATTATATAAGGACTGTAATAAGTTAACTTTTGACCAATATCAATTAACTTTTCCGTAGACAAGTTTGCTAAAGAAATATTTAAATCTGGTCCATAAGAAACCATATAAATATGAGCAGTTTGTTCATCTGGATAAGCTTGTAATTGCTTTATTTCAAAATCATTTAATGGAGGTTCTGGTTTAAATACGCAAGTATAGGGGTTAAAACTGGCTAAAACTGGTGAAAAACCAAAACTAGCAGCGACATCACTCAGTAAAATAAAACTTGCGGTTAATTCATCAATTGCTCCTTGAATAGTAGAGTGGATAGTTGTTCTAATTTCAATGCCTTTAGCTACACAGTCACTTACTTCTTCAGAGTCGCTTAATATTTAAAATACTTAAATATGATAAATACAAGAACCACGTTAGAACTGAACAGATTGATCAAGAGGATGTGGCTAGTCAAAGACCTAAGCCTGCCTACTTAAGGCTCAAATCATAAATTTTAATTATCGTATTTAATTGACACTGTCTTTCATGTTGAAATCTAAATATTACAAGATTGTTCACAATCTATGAATTCGACCAGAGTAGGACTAGTGCACACTTTGTGATCATGCACAATATTTTACAGCTTTTGTCATTCAAAAGCGATCTGTGTCTTCAAGACTTTTAGTG
>JANMGZ010000257.1:0-2022 GCA_031374905.1 Dolichospermum sp. OTE_70_metabat_362_sub | reverse complement strand
CGTGTCCAGGTCGGCTATCCATTCCTGATACACTGGTACAAAATTACCTTCTAAAGCAAGTTTCTGAAACTGGTTGAAATCGGGGAAAATCATAAATAATTAACAATTAACAATTAACAATTAAAAATTAAAAAAGAGTTTTTTGTCATAGGTAATGGGTAAAGTTTTTTTCTTCCCCATTACCCATTACCTATCACCCATTATCTAAGGATTAAGCATCGTAAGTAGCTTTACCGCTGAATTTGATTTGTGCAGGGTTGGGGTTTTGACCGATTCTGCGGGGTACGTGACGCACCATTTCCCGACCAGGATTGACCTTTTCAGGGAAGACACCGTCAGCAGGATGAATCATGGAGGTTTCGCCACCTGGGAGAATGCGGTAAATCTTGTAGTCGGTGATTTTGAACTTGCGAAGTTGTCCACCTAAAGCAATACCGTACTCTTTGCGAGCAATGTAAAGTAGGTTTTCGCCTTTAACCATTTTAGCTGCGCCACCGGTGGGCATTTCAAAGACTTGCTCTTTAGGGCTTGTCCAGGTGATAGCGTACTTTTCTTCTACATCTGCTTTTGTGAGTAGTCCGCCAGTGCTGCCACCAAAGATTGGGGTTTTTCCAGTCAGAGTTGCCATAAACTGTCTCTTGTAGGTTTTTACGGCATACTAACATTGGAACTCGACTTATATTGCGATCGCGTTATAGACTGTAACAGTTTTTAGTGATTGTTCAGAGAAAAGATCAAAAATAGTAGCATGAGTTAGCAATTATGGAACTTATCATCATCCCTATCACATTACAGAGCATCATATACATTTATCAACTGTTTTTAGGAACAAAGGATGCCCATTTGGGCTGCGCCCTCTAGAGATATCGCCTAATGGCTCAAAATTTATAACTCAAAACCTGAATTTCTGTATTTTCCGGGAAACTTTTAGAATTAACTACCACAGAATCATTATTACTTCGCCTGATCTTAACACCTGGCATCAGAGTTAGAAAATCATCTAGTGGGGTAATGTCACACTTGCTATTATCAGCAGCTTGGGTGCGGTAATGAGTAGGAATCACTAACTTAGGATTTAAGACTTCAATAGCTTGTTTTGCTTCTTGGGGATTGTAAGCTTTGGCACTGCCTCCCACGGGAATAAACAACACATCAGGGCGACCCATGAGGATTTTTTGCTCTAGGGTAATGGGTGCAGCAGAACCCCCTAAGTGAAGGAGATTAATTCCCCCTGGAGTCAATTTCCAAGCCACATTTTTCCCAAATCGGTTGCCATTGTTGCGATCATGATCTGTGGTAATTCCCTGAAACTTAATGCCTCGAAACTCATAAACACCTGGTTGATAAACTAATTTGGGATTTCCCAATATTTTATCTATTGCCCCTTCATCCAACAGTTGACTACTAATTAATACCAAATCTGCTGCAACTTTGGGGGGACGATACTTAGCTGTACAGCCTAAATTGCTAAAGGGATTGATGAGAATTTTGGCTTTTTCAGTAGTCAATAAAAAACAAGTATGCCCTAACCACTGAATTGATACACCACTAGATTGGGCATTTACTGGAACTTGATCACCTAAATTAGCCACTACAGCCGTTACTAAACCCACCCCAGCGTAGCCTATCAATTGTCGTCGTTTCATAAAAATACTCGCTTTATAAAGTTCGCAGAAAATTTCTCAACAATTCCTTACCCAAAGAAGTTAAAACACTTTCTGGATGAAACTGGACTCCTTGAATGTGAGGATAGTTCCGGTGTCTCACGCCCATAATTGTCCCATCTTTTACCCAAGCAGTGATTTCCAATACTTCTGGACAAGTTTCACGCTCAATAACTAAACTATGATATCTGGTAGCGGTCAAAGGATTTTCTAAACCTTGGAAAACTCCTATACCTGTGTGCGATACTTGAGAGGTTGGTGGAAGTCACCGCCGGCGCGGAAGTGGAAGAGACGGACAACGAAGAGCCGGAAGAAAAACAGTTGAAGGAGAAGGAATAAATTTATGGCCCGAGAAACC
>JANMGZ010000628.1:0-3385 GCA_031374905.1 Dolichospermum sp. OTE_70_metabat_362_sub | reverse complement strand
CTCTGGGTTGTATTTTTTTTGCAGCAGGGGTAAACCAGACGCAAAATGTACCCGTCCCGCGAACCATTCCAATGTCACAGAACCTACATAAGCCTCAGTGCCACCCATTTCTGTCTTTTGGACAAGAATTTGGTCTTTTTTCTCTAAAAACCTGTCTAGCAGTAAAGCTAATACCTGTTTATCCTTATTTTCCCGTTCTAAATACTCGTTAGCGAGTTGATTATTTAGTGTATCTGTACTATCATTCATGTTAATTTTTGAAAACTTAGTGACTAACTATTGCTTTATTGTCTAAAAAAATGGATACTAAGGATGCAATTTTTAAAAATATGTTGCACGCATAGCTTAAGTTTATTTATATACTAGATGATTCTATTCCCACAAAGGGAAGTATTGATTCTATGTTCATATATCCACAGGTAAGGAAAATGACTACAACACAACAGCCAGAAAATAAAAATCAGCCGAATCGTACTGTACCAGAGTTAGTGGAGTATATCCAAGCTTTGACGACAGAAATTCAAGAATTGTATTGTTTAGATGAGATACCTTGGGTAATAGGTGTATCTTGGGGAAAAGATTCTAGTGCGACTTTACAGCTTATTTGGAATGCGATCGCCGAACTTCCACCAGAAAAAAGAACTAAGTCAATTCATGTAATTACGACAGATACCCAGGTAGAAAATCCTATAGTTGCTGCTTGGGTTCGTCAATCCATGAAGCAACTTGAATATGCTGCAAACGAAAGAGGGATGCCAATTAAACCCCATCTGCTTTATCCCGCAGTAAAAGACACTTTTTGGGTAAACTTAATTGGCAAAGGATATCCTGCTCCACGAATGCGATTTCGATGGTGTACCGATAGGCTGAAAATACAGCCAGCAAACACCTTTATTCGGAATATGGTTCGAGATAATGGTGAAGTAATTCTTGTTTTAGGTATGCGTAAGGCTGAAAGTACCAAACGTGCGATAGTCATGGAAAAGCACGAAGAAAAACGGGTGCGTGATCGTCTCAGTCCTAGATCTAGTTTGATTAACTCACTTGTTTATACTCCCATTGAAGACTGGCGTAATGATGAAGTATGGATTTATTTAAATCAGTGGACAAATCCTTGGGGGGGAAATAATAAGGATTTATTCACTTTGTATCGTGGTGCAACAGCAGATAATGAATGTCCTTTAGTTGTTGATACCTCTACACCTAGTTGTGGCGATTCTCGATTTGGTTGCTGGGTATGCACACTAGTTAGTCAGGACAAATCAATGGAGGCAATGATCCAAAATGATGAAGAGAAAGAATGGATGCAGCCTTTATTAGATATTCGCAATGAACTAGATATTAAAGACGACTGGGAAAAGAGAGACTTCAGAAAACTTAGGGGAGATGTCCAATTATTTGAGCGCAATAAAGATGGGGAAACATCTGTTGTACCAATACCAGGTCCATATACGAAATATTGGCGAGAATATTGGCTAAGAAAATTATTAACAGCGCAAACACAAGTCCGTCAGACAGCACCTAAAAACATGGGTGATATTACTCTAATTACTCTAGAAGAATTAAGTGCTATCCGCCGAATATGGTTAGAAGACAAACACGAATTTGATGATAGTTTACCCCAAATATATGAAGAAGTCACAGGAGAAGTATTTAAAGATCCTCGTCCTGGCGCAGATCAAAGTATTCTTGGTAGTGATGAATGGGGAGTATTAGAAGAAATCTGTGAAGGTGACGGAATGCACCTAGAATTAATGGCCAGACTATTAGATACAGAAAGGCAATTTAAGAAAAAAACCCGCCGTGTGGGTATCTACGAAAGCCTAGAAAAATGCTTTGATACAAGTTCTCGTTCACCAGAAAAAGCGATCGCAAATGCCCATTTAAAACGGGATTTAAGACAAGCAGCATTAGAAGGTGATGTTGCGACAATTCGGGAAAAATTCAAACAATTAAGTTTAGGAGATACCACCGAAAAACAAGAGCGTAAACCACAAACTTGGGCTAACTTCAAATATGCACAGAAGGATAATAATGTGGAATAATAGAATACCCGGCAAATGGAATTCGCGTCTACACAGGCGAAACCCGCCTTCGCGGGTTAAGAGAATATCAAGTTTTATGGATTAGAAAATATATGAGGGCAAATTTCACACAATTGTATTTACATTATGTTTGGGGAACATGGGATAGATTGCCGTTAATTACGCCAGAAATTCAGCAATTAGTTTATGCAGCAATTATTAAAGAGTGTGAGGAATTAAAATGTACAGTAATTGCCATTGGGGGAATGGAGGATCATGTTCATCTTTTAACAGGATTTCCCACAACCGTCAGCGTATCGGAAGTTATCAAACAAGCAAAAGGTAGTTCTTCTCATTTCATTAATCATGAAATTAAACCCAAAGAATTTTTTAAATGGCAAGGAAGTTATGGTGCATTTACAGTCAGTTATGATGCTATAGATAGTGTAGCCAATTACATTAGAAACCAACAAACACACCATCAACAAAAATCACTTATTTCTACATGGGAACTAACCCCGGAAACGAAAAGCCCCGGCGATTAGAAATCGCGGTGATACAAACAATAAAGACCCGGCGATTAGAAATCGCAGCTACACAAACAAAGTCCACCTATTCCTTCGGAACGCTACGCGAACGTGGACTAAAAAAAATCAATAAATTGAACCCACGAAGGTGGGTTTCGCCTGTGTAGATGCGGTTTCCAACCGCCCGGTATCATTCGCCCCATATTCTATAAACCAACATTATTAAAAACCATGATATTCCTAGAATTAGTCCTGCAAAACTTCGGTCCTTATGCTGGAAAACAAATCATCAACCTCAACCCCCAAATTGACGAAGATAACGCCCGCCCAATTATCCTTTTGGGGGGAATGAACGGCGGTGGAAAAACCACCCTCATGGATGCCATTCGCCTCGCTTTATATGGACAACGCGCCCAATGTTCAACCAGGGGAAATTTGAGTTATGGTGATTTTTTAAATCAATGTGTAAATAGTAAAGCTAACCCTACAGAAAAAACCAGAATTGAATTAGTTTTTGAACATATCGAAGAAGATAGACCTATTAAATATCGGGTTGTGCGGACTTGGGAAAAAAATCCTAAAGACGGAAAAGACCACTTAGGAATATTAGGAGATGATGAAACATGGCCAATTGATTCATTAGTAAATATCTGGGATGAATATATAGAAAATATTTTACCTATAGGTATTTCCAATTTATTTCTCTTTGACGGTGAACAAGTTAAAGAACTTGCAGAACAGGAAATACCACCACCAATAGTCGTTGATGCTATTAACGGACTTTTGGGTTTAGAATTAGCAGATAAATTAGCAATTGACTTAGAGATTTTAGTA
>JANMGZ010000223.1:0-7979 GCA_031374905.1 Dolichospermum sp. OTE_70_metabat_362_sub | reverse complement strand
CCAACTTAATGGTACTTACCCCACTCCTGATGGTGTAATCCCTTACCAAGTTCATGCTTTACCTGCTGGTTTTAGTATTATGCTGGTAGCAGGAGTGCTTTCTGGTTTATTAGGAATTGGTTCGGGAGCATTCAAGGTATTGGCGATGGACCAAGCCATGCGTCTCCCTTTTAAAGTTTCCACTACCACCAGCAATTTTATGATTGGTGTCACAGCCGCAGCCTCAGCAGGCGTTTATTTAACACAGGGATACATAGATCCAGGTTTATCTATGCCGGTGATGTTGGGAGTGTTACCGGGCGCTTTTTTAGGAGCAAGAATCTTAATTGGTGCTAAAACTCAAATTCTCCGAATTATCTTCAGCTTTGTATTGGTAGTAATGGCGTTAAAAATGGTTTATAACAGTCTAATAGGAGGGCTGTAATTATGTATAAATTAAATTCTGGTTTTCGCTGGACTTGTACAACACAGATAGAAACAAAAATTGGAACTTTCACTTTTCAATTAGAGGAGCAAGATTGTGATATTCAACAGTTAGAAGAACAACACCTTAATCATCATGATGAAAATGTTAATCATCAAAAACTCACAAAATCAGCTAGTGAAAAACAATTAGAATCTTTACTCAGTCATCTCCTCATGTATGGAGTTTTAATCGCTAGTTCTGTCGTGTTATTCGGAGGTATACTATATTTAATTCATCATGGCTCTGAGCCAGCGGAATATCAAGTATTTATAGGCACACCATCTGAGTTTCAATCCCCGACAGGTGTAATAAATGCTATTTTTGCAGGTAGCAGAAGAGGAATTATTCAACTAGGGCTGTTAATACTCATTTTTATCCCTATTTTGCGCGTAATCATTTCTTTCTTTACTTTTCTTTTACAGCGAAATTTTATCTATGTCATCATTACCTCATTAGTGCTTGCTAGTCTGACTTATAGCCTACTTGGGGCATATTACTAATATTTTTCACAACTTATTACTATTGCTCAATGTTGGACATTTTCTCACTTCCTGAGTTAAACTACACTAACACGATAGAAATAGTGTGGTTTTATGACTAACATCCAAACAGAAAGCCTGACAGTCAGCATCAATAACGAAAACCCACAAATCTCTTTAGCGCAGCCAAGCATAAATATTTGCAAGAAACTGAGGGGTGGATTCTTATTAGTGTTGGGATACTTACTTTCTCCCTTATGTTGGTGGAATGACTTATTATTTAATCTACCCATTGCTTACTTTTTTGGGTATTTATGCAGTTTATTATCGCCAAAATTACTGTTTCCTTGTACTATTCTTGGCTACTGGCTATCAAATATTATAGGTATTCTATTGATGCAATATGGCTCAATAGATATGTTTCAAAAAGAAAGCAAAGAACGTAATCTTAAAAAAGAGTTATTTAATAGTCTCATTTCTTCAACTGCATATACCTTAGTGATTGTCCTTTTAATTCAATTGAAGATTATTGATGCTCCCATTTTCTTTACTAATGGGTAATTAATAGAATTACTTCCCATATTCTCCAGTAGTTAATTTTCACTAGCTGTAATTAACTCCTGAATATTCCCAAGCCTCAAATTATCTTTACCCATAATTAGCGGTAGTTTTCCATTCCATTTTTCTATAGCTTGCCTTTGTAATAATTCCGGTGTCAAAATCTCTCTAAGTAAGCTTTGAGCTTCAGCTTCACCCTTAGCTAGATTAACTTTTGCCTCTGCTTCTTTGACTGCTTTTAAGGCAATAAATTCAGCTTGCTTTGCTTCCTGTGCAGCAATTTGTTTTGATTCTACTGCGGCTCTGAATTTGTCAGAGAAGCGAATATGAACTAAGGAAATATCATCAACTTCTATATTATAATTCCCTAATCTTACAGCTAGTGCTTGGTCTAATTCTCTCTTAACATCCCCACGTTTTGTAATTACTTCTTCAGCCGTATATTGAGCAATGACTGCTTTTAATACTTCTTCAATTGCTGGATTTATAATAGATTCAATAACCTGATTTTCATCACCAATTTGTTGAAATATTTTGTTAACTTTGTCTGGTAAAAAATGCCAATTAAGAGCTAAATCGGTAAAAACATTTTGTAAATCTTTAGAAGCTGCTTCAGATGATATTTCCTGCTTTTGAATTCTGATACTTAATTTTTTGACTGTATTAACTACAGGGATAATTAAGTGAATACCTTCTGCTAATATCTGTGTTTGGACTTGACCAAATTTCATCAATACACCACGTTCACCAGCATTAACTATCACACAAGGCGTGAGTAAGATGGTGAGTAAACATAGTAAAGCAGTCAATTTACCAGCATTATTTAGAGGATTATGTTTTTTCATCGCTGTTCCTAGGGAAACTCTCATCACGACTAATATTCAGTGAGGTGAGAATCCTGCTTTCTATTTTTTACAAAAAACGTTTAAGGTGCTGGATTAGAATAACAAGTATGAATTGCATCGAGTTCGGCCAAAACCTTTTTTGAATAAATATCTTGACACTATCTATAATTTCCTTGCAATTGTACCAAAGTTGTTGCATCAATAATCATGCTTTTAAGAAATTAGCGACTTTTAACAAATGCGATCGCTAATTTACTCAGTGTTATTGGTTACAATTTAAGATAAAAGCGATTTTAGTTAGATGTCTCACCAAATACTCCTGTATTTATTCTGCGATGTAATGGTAATATACCCCAAAAATCAGCAGAAGTGATAAATTCAGCTTTAATTAAAAACGCGGAAATCCATTTTGATAGTGTTGCAAAATTCAAATAAGCGTTAACTAAGATTTAGTTGTCAGCAAAAAACCATGGTTCTAATCAATGATATAATTCTAATAAAATATTAAATCAATCTCTGTGGTATCTAACTCATGATGAAGGCGCAAAAACTACCCCAAAAATTAATGCTTCTTGGTTCAGGAGAACTAGGAAAAGAATTTGTAATTGCTGCTCAACGGTTAGGGAATTATGTTATTGCTGTAGACAGATATGCTAATGCTCCAGCCATGCAGGTAGCTGATTGTGCCGAAGTTATTTCTATGCTGAGTGCTGATGATTTAGAAGCAGTTGTGAATAAACATCAGCCAGATTTTATTATTCCCGAAATTGAAGCAATTAGAACTGAAAAATTACAAGAATTTGAACATAGAGGCATAACAGTTATTCCCACAGCAGCGGCGACTAACTACACTATGAACCGTGATAGAATTAGAGAATTAGCACATCAAGAATTAGGAATTAGAACTGCTAAATATGGTTATGCAGTTACCTTAGAACAATTAATTACTATTTCCGAAGAAATTGGTTTTCCTAATGTTGTTAAGCCTGTCATGTCATCTTCTGGAAAAGGTCAATCTGTAGTTAATAATAAAAGTGAAGTAGAAAAAGCTTGGACTTATGCTATATCTAATTCTCGTGGTGATACTCAAAAGGTAATTATTGAAGAATTTATTAATTTTGAAATCGAAATTACTTTATTAACAATAAAACAATGGAACGCACCCACAATTTTTTGCTCTCCCATTGGCCACCGTCAAGAAAGAGGAGATTATCAAGAATCTTGGCAACCCGCAGCTATTTCTGAAGACAAGATTTTAGCATCTCAAGAAATTGCCAAAAAAGTTACTGATGCTTTAGGTGGTGCGGGAATTTTTGGGGTTGAATTTTTCATTACTAAAGATGAAGTAATTTTTTCTGAACTGTCTCCTAGACCTCATGATACAGGCATGGTGACATTAATTTCTCAAAATTTGAATGAATTTGAATTACATCTACGAGCTATTTTAGGTTTACCAATTCCTAGTATTGAACAGTTAGGATTTTCGGCAAGTGCGGTAATTTTAGCTGTTGAGAAATCTGATTCTGTTACTTTTACTGGTGTAGCTGAAGCTTTATCAGAAAAAGATGTAGACATTAAGTTATTTGGTAAACCTACGGCTCATCCTTATCGTCGTATGGGAGTAGCTTTAGCAAAAGGCGGGGATATTCAAGAAGCTAGACAAAAAGCCACAAAAGCAGCTAGTCAAGTGAAAATAAAACCTAATTAAGAATTACAAATCAAGATTTTGTTTTATAGCGTCATCCTCTTGAATTAGATAAAAAGTTTATTGTAAAAGCCATACAGTAAAGGACTTTTTTCTTCTTTTTGCCTCCTGACTCCTCAATCCTGCCATATTTATGAGATCCAGAATTGAAAATAACGTTTTATTTATTCACCATGAAGATGTACCAGAATTTAAAAAAGGTGGTTCTGTGGTTAGAAATTCCTACTTTTGGGCTTTACGTTCCATTGCTGGACGTGCTAGACGTTATCATGATTGGGAATATGAATCAGAAGTTTGGTTTGCACTAGAACGAATGCTTTTATCTTTTACTGAATCGGGGTATTTAGGTTATAAAGAAACAATGTTAGAGTTTCCCCTATCACAAGGTGAAATTCCCAGTGTATTGCGAAATGCAGCCACTTGGGAATAAATCCCGATTAGGAAAAAACTCATTTGTGATATACCAATGAGTAAATAGCAAAACCTGTAGGGGCGCAGGGTCTGCGCCCTCGATTGTATAGCATCCTCACGATAACCGCTATAGCTAATCCGAGAACGTAGAGAATAAACATACAATTTTTCATGTTTATTCTTCAGTTGGTTCACGACCATTTCTTTCACGTTTGAGACTTTCTTCTAAAGCCTCTATTTGTTCACGACGGGCTTCTAATTCCAGACTGCGACGAGCTAAATCTTGATTTTGTAAAGTTAAAGTTTGCTGCCAATTTTCTGCTTTTTTCGCCTCTTGTTTGAGAAATTCAGGAGTAATTCCTGTACAAAGATAGGTGTGAACTAGATTAATTACCCAATCAGTAGCATCTTCAATTGTTTCAATTTCACCTGTATGGGAAAGTTCAACTAATACTAATAATTTATTACTCATAATATTTCTTTTTCCTAAAAGAATTAGAGTTTCTATGGCTAAGACCACGCTATCGTTATCGGAAATTGTTAGCCAAAAGTTTTCTGATTCTTGACGGGCTAATAATTGTAATTGATACTGGTCTAAGAGGTCATTTTTATGTACTTGGGCAAGATATAACATAAAGGTATGAGGGATTGGGGATTAGGGATTGGGGACTGATGACTGAGTATGATTTATTACTCATTATCAATCGCCCATTATACCTGTATTAAATTATGTAAGCGATGTCTACGATAATGTTTGAAGACGTACGCGTAAAATTTCTGCTTGTTTTTGTGCTTCTACTAAAGTCTCTCTTGCAGTCTGTACCACATCTGCGGGGGCTTTATCCACAAACTTAGAATTGCTTAATCTCGCACTCAAAGATTGGGCTTCTGCTTCGGCTTTTTGCAAGCTTTTTTCTAATTTTGCCCGCACGACTTCAATATCTACAACACCTTTTAAAGGAATTACTACCTGTACAGTTCCGACAACACCCGCAATGGAATTTTCTTTTTCTTGGGGTGCTGTTGGTGGTAATTCTGTTTCAGTTGGTGCTTTACTGGGTGGAAAATATTTTGCTAATAACTCCTCTCTGGCTTGGGCATTGAGTAAATAGCGGAAAGCAAACCAAGCGACATAACCCAAACCAATTATTTCAAAGCTAGTTCCAAAGAAAGGAATATCTAACGCAGTATTTCCCACAAATACAGCTACTTTTAAGCTGATAAGCGCAACAACTGTTAAAGCAATGATCTTGATTCCACCCCAATATTTATTATCTTCAACCTTTGCAATCTCTTCTGGACTAACAATATTATTAGCATCAACAATTGTCAAACTTTCCACCTTGGCTAAATCTTGAATATAAGCCTGTCCCGCAGTAAGAATGAATCTTTCACTGTCGCTTTCACTTTGCAGATTTGCCGTAATTTTTACTCCTGGTTTAATATCTGCTTCTGCTCGTAAATTGCGAATTGTGCGAATTGTGTCAATCAACAAATCAAACTGGGTTTCTAAAGCGGAATCAATGAGATTTTCATCTACTTCAGGATAGGATTGTAAAGGTAAAAGTTGGGGATTTTCTGTTGGTTGTTGGGTGAGAGTTTGCCAAATTTCCTCAGTAATATGGGGCATAAATGGATGGAGTAACTTTAAAATCCCTTCTAAAATATAGGCGATAATTTGTTGGGCAACTTTGCGAGATTCAGGTTCTGCATCTTGCTGTAATCTGGATTTGACTAATTCAATATACCAATCACAGAAATCACCTCTAATAAACTCATAAAGTCCTTTCGCTGCTTCTCCTAAACCATAATTCTCAATGTCATGATTTGTTTGTTTGACAACTTGATTAAAACGGGAAAGAATCCACCTATCACTTAATTCTGTGGGAACTGGTTGACCTAATTGGGCTGGAGTTTGTCCATCCAAATTCATCATCACAAATCGGGCAGCATTCCACAACTTATTGGCAAAATTGCGAGAAGCTTCGACAGAAATAGATTCATCTTTTTTACGGTCATATTCTAAACGAATATCTTGACCAGCCCCAGCTACTTCTTTAATTAAGGTATAGCGTAAAGCATCAGTTCCATATTTGGCAATCAACAATAAAGGATCAATTCCGTTATTTGCCGATTTCGACATTTTCTTATTATTTTCATCCCTGACTAAACCATGAATGTACACAGTTTTAAACGGCATTTTTCCGGTAAAATGTGTTCCCATCATCGTCATTCTGGCTACCCAGAAAAAGATAATGTCAAAACCAGTAACGAGGGTAGCTGTGGGGTAATATGTCGCTAAATCTTCTGTTTCTTCCGGCCAACCTAAAGTGGAAAATGGCCACAGTCCCGAAGAAAACCAAGTATCTAAAACATCGGGGTCTTGTGTTAATTTGACATCTTCCCCAAATTGCAATTTCGCTTTTTGTAGCGCTTCGGCTTCATTGCGGGCGACAAAATAAGGTGTGGAGTCGGTAATTTCTCCCTCAGTTTCTCTGACAGCATACCAAGCGGGGATTTGATGACCCCACCACAACTGCCGAGAAATACACCAATCACGCAGATTTACCAACCAATCACGATAAACTTTAGACCAACGTTGGGGAACAATTTCGGGGGAATGTTGATTATCGAGGAAATCTAAGGTTTTATCAGCTAGAGGGCGGATTTTCACAAACCACTGAGTAGAAAGCAGAGGTTCAACAGGGACTTTACCGCGATCGCTATAAGGTACTGTATGTTTATATTCCTCAACTTTGACCAAAACGCCTTCATCCTCTAATCTAGCTACAACATTTTTCCGCGCCACAAAGCGGTCTTGTCCTTGAAACTCACCCGCATTTTCATTTAATGTGCCGTCCTTATTCATAATATTAATGAACGGCAAATCATGACGTTTCCCCATTTCAAAGTCATTGGGGTCATGGGCTGGAGTCACCTTAACGCAACCTGTCCCAAAAGCCGCGTCCACCAATTCATCACCAATAATCGGGATTTCCCGGTTCATAATTGGTAAAGTCAGAGTTTTGCCAATCAGGTGTTTATATCTGTCGTCGCTGGGGTTAACCGCCACACCTGTATCACCTAACATGGTTTCGGGGCGAGTTGTCGCCACTTCCAGAAAGCCCGAACCGTCGCTGAGGGGATAACGGAAATACCACAGATTCCCATTTACTTCCTTGGGTTCTACTTCCAAATCAGACACCGCTGAACCAGAAGCAGGACACCAATTGACTAAATAATTACTACGATGAATTAATCCTTCTTCGTGCAGGCGAATAAATGCCTCTAAAACAGCTTTTGATAAACCTTCATCTAAAGTAAAGCGTTCCCGCGTCCAGTCTACGGATACACCTAACCGTTTCAACTGATTAATAATTGTCCCACCCGATTCCGCCTTCCATTGCCAAGCCCGTTCTAGGAACTTTTCCCGCCCTAAATCATGGCGAGTTTTGCCCTCAGCTTTGAGTTGCTTTTCTAAAATCGTTTGTACAGCAAAACTGGCGTGGTCAGTT
>JANMGZ010000176.1:0-5973 GCA_031374905.1 Dolichospermum sp. OTE_70_metabat_362_sub | reverse complement strand
TGTTTCTTGAGGTTCTGTAGGTAGAGTTGTAAGTTTTGCCTTAAAACACTTGCACCAACTATCCTTACAACTCTTTCATTCTGACTATTATCAATACTTGATTCTTGATTAGTGGTAGTTAATTCTGTGGTGGTGGTTTCAGTTGATAGTGGTAACGCGAGTGATTGTGATGCCGTGGCTAATGCTTTATCAAGTGCTTCTAGGTTGTCAGCGGTCAATGTTTCTGGGATAGTTCCAAATAGTTCGTGACAAAGTTCTCTAAGCTGTTTAATCTTTAAATTACGCTGCTGTGCAAATGCTTTGATATTCACTAACTGTTACCTCTTGATTATTTTTGTAGTCGGGGTTGAGTTCTTGGAATGTTGCCTTAGAGAATTTTTCTGTAAATTCTGGATTTTGATTTTGCAGGATGCAGGTGGCTACATCACTACGCTGTAATCGTCTGCAAATTAACATCAAACTGAATAACACCCAACATTGATAACGGGTCAATTCAGCGCTGGTTATTGCTTTACTTCCTTTGGTGATAGATGGGTAATCGGTTTCAAAATCTTCTAAATTCATGGCTATGTCGTGATAGCAGTAGATTGTCCTACTAGAGCATTCCAAAATGAATGCAAGTTTTGATTTAGATGTGTAATCATCTAAACTTGCAAGGTTGAATTTTTTCAAAAGCATAAAAATTTGAGCCGATGTTTAAAGCATGGCTGTGAGTTAATTAATTTGGCTTGATTTTGATGTTTAGTTCATCCCGGTGAGTGGGAGTAAATTCATAGTAAATCATTTCCTGTGGATTGTCCACCCTTTATTTATTTAATTTAGTGAGAGAATAGGGTGATATAAGATGGTTTACGGTGGACAATGGGTAGAAAGCTTATCGGTAAGAAGTTTTCAATAACAATCCCCTTCAGCACAAGGGAAGAAATCGAGCGTATCGCCTTGGAAGAAAAGAGGAGTTTAAGCCAAGTCATTATGATTTTGGTTGATGAGGCACTTGATCATCGGAAGAATAAACAAGATAGTTAACCGCTATAACTACCTATTTACTTCACTATCGCTTACTATGCAACCTTTTAGTAAACTCAAGTAACCTTTTAGTAAACTCAAGTAACCTCTTAGTAAATCTGAGTGACAAAGATTATGCGACCTGACTAGAGAGAAATTGCGATCGGTCCCGTTATCACCCTGTACCCCAATCGCTGAAAATTTAACCCTATTAATTCCAGGCTATAAAATCCCCTTAGTGATTTTCAACGGCTGAAATTAATGGGGTTATCTTTTTGGGGACTTGCTACAGGTTAGTAAACACGAATATACAACCGATAACAGCAGGTAGCACCGATATCATCTAACTCAGTTTCATAATATCTTAGTTAACTTCTTTAGTCAACCCCTTGCGGTTTACTAATCAGGTAGTATAAGATATTAGTTAACTGAGTTAGTAAACCAAATTAGTAAACTACTATGAAACCATTAGATAACCGAGCTAGTGACGATGATCAACATTTAGCTACCGATGACAATAAACTGATAAAGCTTGATACACCAGCCTTTTTAACTTGGTTAGAGTCCAATAAGTCATTCCGGTTTGAAGCTGGTACAGGTGGCTGTGATAGTTACCGTGCCAGAAAAGAAACTTTATCAGGGGTTGACTATTGGTATGCAGTCAAGAAAGTTAATGGCAAGTTGCATAAACGGTTTATTGGTAAGTCAGAAGATGTTACTCACCCTCGGTTAGTAGAAATTAGTAAACTCATTAGGCAACCATCAACCAGAAATAAGCAACCGATAGATAACCCAGAATTACAAACAGATTTAACGGAACGGGTAGGACAATTAGAGCAATTAGTTAACCAGTTACAAGGTGAGATAGGTTTACTAGCAAAAAAGTTAGATAACTCAGATGTTGCCGATGTGGTTTCATCTGAGTTGGAGGATTTACAAAGTGAGAATGAACGGTTAAGGCTTGAAAACCAGCGGTTAACTAACAAGGTTAATGAGTTAACTAACAGAGTAGATAATTCTATAGTCAACCCAGTTAGTAAACCTGACTATACTGCTATTCGTGATCAGGTGGTGAACAGTTGGAAGGTTGCCAAGCGGGCTGAAACTAGAGAACGGATTGCAGTGGCGATAGACAAATTTATTGAGGAATTGGGAACGGCACTACAAATTTAGTTGTTGCTGGTTATTGGTCACTGGTTGTTGGTTGTTAGTCATTGATTGTTGAGACGTGGTAGAGTTAACAACTTTTAGTTCAGCCCGTTTAACGGTTTTCTTCCTGCCAGTGGAAAGCTGAACATCTACAGTACCTTTTTTGCCGTCAAAACCAATAATCGTTACCACGTCTCCTAAATAATCTGCTTGACCATCAATGACGATTCTTAATTTTTGTTCGGTTTTGTGCGTAATTTCTGTTTGACCCTCCCTACCCTCCCTAGAGGCATAATTTAAAGGCTGTATCTCTTGTTTGGCAACAGTTTGGAGGTTAGGGAGGGTTGAGGGAGGGTGAGTATTCAACCCTCCCTGACCCTCCCCGGTAGTTTGAAGGTTAGGGAGGGTTGAGGGAGAGTGAAAATGATTACCATCCCTGTCTGTATTGCTTGCTGTATAATCGTCCTGGGCTTTTTGGGGAGGGTAGGGAGTCTGGGGAGGGTGGACGGTTATCTTGTTGTTTTTTAAATTTAAGATTGATTCAAGCGCTCCACCGTTATCAGAAAATCTCACGCCTCTAATTACATAGCGTCCATTGGATTTCACTTTTTGCAGCAATCCTTTACCCTGTGTGATTATTTGCGGGCTAAATTCTTTACTAGAAGCTGCATTAGAACCTGATTTACGGCAAAACTGGGAATAATTGCCGTAAAGTTGGTACTCGTTGCTGTTATCAGAGCCAATTTGTATTTCACTGTCTGGATCATAAACAAGATTGCTGTTCATCCACTCAGCTACGCTACTTCTTCTGATAAGTGCCTCTAGCTCATTCTCAGCG
Source organism: Dolichospermum sp. OTE_70_metabat_362_sub (assembly GCA_031374905.1). Classification (GTDB taxonomy): domain Bacteria; phylum Cyanobacteriota; class Cyanobacteriia; order Cyanobacteriales; family Nostocaceae; genus Dolichospermum. Next base: position 2,981 of record JANMGZ010000176.1, on the reverse strand, counting down.
TGTTGTCCTGACTCATCAACCTTGTACAACAATGAGTAGACAATTTCATCTTCTGGGATATTTAGCAGGTAATTGGTAAAGGCACTCATCCCGGCTGCTAACTTTTGGGAGAATTGGGTATCAATTTCCGGTACTCGTCTGTCAAATCTAAAGATTATTTGTCTACGGTCTAACCCAGAATCTGTACCCACGAAGATGCAATTATTAGCCGTTGCCATCACCAAACCAGGGAACACAGCATTAAAAGCCTGCTGAAATTTCCTCTCAACACTAAACTCATCACCACCTGTAATATTTTTGAATATCCCCATATTGCCACCATATCTGTCAGCATCATTGAGGCAAACCAGACGCTTGTTGTAGATGTTGGCTGTCTGGAAACTATTACTGTTTAAAGCTTCTAAGGTGAGTGAATGACTAGCCTGTTTACCGATTAAATTAGTACCCAAAGTCATAGCTGTAGATTTGCCTGTACCACCTTCACCAATAAATGATGCAAAACGGTGTAAGTGTGACATACCGCGTAACACTGCGGCATACCAGCATAAAAGTAGATGTTTCTGGTGCTTATTACCCTCAAACACAAAATCCATCCAATCACTAATTACACTCCAATCTGTAGCGTTAGGGTCATGCTCGCGGTCAATGATTGATTCAAAACCGTAGTCAGGTGAGTGACGCAAAAGCTTTTTAGTGTTGAGGTCAAGCACACCATTTTTAAACGGTAGTAAATTTCTGGGTTGTTCCGGCCATTCAGAACAAAGCAACCGACTAACCAACATTTTTGCTACGCCACTGGGATAACTAGAGGAAAATCCAAAACTAGGGAATAATTCCTCAATGGCATCAGTCACCATTTGAAAGATTGATTCTTCACTGGCAACACTCCAAAAACCATCCTTGTAACGCATCCACTGATGATAGTCATCTCTGTATTTGAGGTTACGCATCAATGGTTTAAGCAATGAGGCCATTGCATTATGCTTTGGTAATTCCTTGACTGGTTTTGAATTTTCCTGGTTGTCATCATCATCACCCCAGTCATCACCACCGTCACCGTCATCTAATGCGACTACTGAGCGTGACTCTACCGCTCTATGAATTTCATTCTGTAGTCGTTCTATAAAATCTTCCTTATTGAGTTGCTGCATAATTTCCTTGATGTCGCCACCTTCTGGTATCGTGCATATAGTTGACGATTTAACGACTATGCACGGTATTTTTAGGGTATTGCATACCTGTTCTACCTGTTTGGCTTTTTTCTCACCCGGTGCATCATTATCAGCAAGATAAATAATGCCGGCTCCAACTTCAGCAATGGGAGCGATCGCAAAAGTTAAACCTTCCGTAGTCCATCCACTACCATCAACACAGGTGGACGCAATCCCTAAAGACCTTGCAATCTCAACACATCCTTCACCCTCTTGAAACAAAATCATCGGCGTTCCATCGGTATCTGAAGCCTCGCGTAGCACCTCTTCTATCCGATAAGCACCCCAAAACTCAACACCTTTGTTATAGACAAAATTAGGACTACCATAGCCGTCTATTTCTTTACGGCACGGTTTAAACTTTTTGGCGTAACCTTTGGGCTTTGTCTCATCAACCCATTGCTCACGAATAATTGATTTGTCGTCACTGTAGATGTATCTGGTTATTGATACTTCGCCTTTCTGGTTTTTGGATTTTGTAGCTTTGGGGATATCGGTAGGAATAGCTTTTAATTCAACCAGTGAGCAGTCAGTAGGCAGTGGGATAACCTTGTCTTTGGGTTTTGCCGTAACCCTCTTTTTAGTCAAGCTAGATTTGACAATATCACCATTATCAATTGCAAAAACTGGGTATCCATCCTTGCTAGTCTTGATATTTTTCCAACCTTGAGGGGCGGTATCAATACGGCGACATAGTACAGCACTAGCATCAGATGAAACACTACACCAATCAGGTTTACTGCATAATGGACAAGGATTATTTTTATTAACTTCCTTCCATTCTGTAGAATTATTTGCTACAATATTCTTATGTGCTGCTTTATTGGTTTGAGTGGCACTCATCATTTTTTACTCCATTGGTTTTTAAAGAGAGTCCACACCGTTTTTGCCATACAATTGAATTAAGAAATTTGTTTTCGTGTCTTTTTTGACATCATGTATCCAAGTGTAAAACGGGTATCTTGTATGGCAGAAACGGCACGGATTTTTTTTATCTATGCTCTTTTAAAATAACACATCTATTTTCAAAAAACACGATAATACTGAGATTTCTTTTTTATTTACAAATCTCATAACCTCTATCAGATAAGCATTTACAGAATTACAGCCAATGATAATCGTTCTCATTGAGTAAACAAAAGAGTATAAAATACTGCATACATACAGCATGAGATTTGTTGTTAGATTCCTGCTACTTTTCAGCTTGTGATGACTTCTAAGCTTTGATATTTCCCGCCCCAAGTTAATGGGTTATTATACGCCGTGATAGTACAAATTGATTACTTTTCAATGCCGAGCCTTAACCCCTGGCAGACGGGTTGATGATTGAAAAAAAATAATCCCTAAAAAGCAAGGATACTGTCGGCGACCTTTTTTAATACCTTAAGGTATTCAAATAGTGAGCCGAGTATGAACTCTGTTAAAGTAGCAACCCTATAGGGTTCTGATTTTTCGACATTCTGTGAACACATCTTCGGGGTTAATATCGAAGATGTGTTCACAGATGGTGAGAGTTGAAAACAACGGGTAAATTCGTTAGAAACCTATAGGTTTCCGTGAGAAAATAACAGGGAAAATACAGGTGAAATGACTTGCCAAATAGTATAGTGTTGGGTGTGAAACGCGGGGTTATGATTTGTGTTTCAAACGTCATGGAGACTTATAGAGTCTCTAGGGTATGAAATACGTTTGAAACCTTACTGGTAAAGACTTTACAACTACCATGACGTTTTGAAAGTCTAGGGAACCATATTAAGGTTCCCAGTTTTG
>JANMGZ010000152.1:0-2001 GCA_031374905.1 Dolichospermum sp. OTE_70_metabat_362_sub | reverse complement strand
CTTTCGTGCTCAGCATGTTTAATGAGACCAACTTGTGTAAATCGTGAATGTTTAACTGAAATTAAAATTGAACAAATACTATACTCAATTAGTCAAATTATTAAATCTATCAATCTTGGGTAACGTGAGTTATTGGAATTTTATATTTGAGTATCTTAATCAGAGCTTTACGGAAATTTATTTTAGGGAAATTACTTGTCCAATCAGGACTTAACCTAAATGCTTTAACTTTAAATTAGGTGGGGAAATCAATTTAAGGGGAAATATTTATGAACGCTACTAATATTGCTGCTAGACCTATTGTTAAAGCTAATACAAAGTCTGTAACTCCTAATAATCAAAATAATAAATCTCAATTAATTGCAACAGCAGATTCAAATTCAACAAAGTTAGGTTCAACTAAGCCAACAAATAAGCAAATTAGTCAAACTGGGACTAAACAAAATACTCCTCTTAAAGCTGGAGGAAATTTCAATAATCCTGCATTTGATCCCAAACTATCAAAAGCACCGAAAGGGCAAGTAAATAATGATGGTTCATTGACTTCTAGTGAAAAAGTTGCTTTGCCAAGTGGTACTTTTGGTTCGGTTGATATACCCAAAGGCTCTAAATTTAATTCAGACGGTTCTGTAGAAATGGGTTCTAATTCTAGAGCAAGAGTAAATAACTTTCCCTTGGATATACCAAAAGGTACAAAGTTTGATAAAGACGGGAGCTTAAAGTTTCAAGATGGGTTAACAGTTCAGAAAGATGGACAGATTCGGGATAAAGATAATAAATTAATTCCTTCTTCTGAAGTACTTATAAAAAATGGAAAAATAATTGATTTAAGGGGACTCAGTAATACAAAGAAACAAGAATTATTTACTGATGGTTTTAAACCTAAAGATGAAAAAGGAAATCCAATACCATCACCTGAACTGAATAATCAAAATGGCTTGGATTATGAAGAGCCTTTTTCTGATTCAAAACTTAATGAACAGTATAATCAGCATCAAGGTGATCTTTCTTCGGATCGAGCAGACCAGACTAAAAAATATCTAGATGCAAATCCAGCAGAAGCATTTAATGATAAAGATTTAGACAAAAATTTTGCCAGTAAACTTGTTGATACTGTCAAGGGTATTCGAACAGGAAAAGGAAGATGCTATGCGGCTGTAACTCAAACCCTTGAGAAATTAGGTAAGTCTAAAATTCCTTCTAGTCATAGGGCATCAGCTTATATGTTTAATCGAATCCCACCAACAGCTATGCAGCAAATGGGATTAAAAAGAGTAGCAGTTCCCAGTAATGCAAAAGCCATACCCGCTGGTGCTATATGTGTTTGGGATCCAGGTGTAGGTGGTTGCCATAAAGTCCATGGACATATTTCTATTGCTGATGGTAAGGGAAGTCAACATTATGGAGTTAATCCTAGAGAGTTTTGGAGTTTACCTTCTTATATGTATGTTCCTTCTAATGTTGTTTAAGGAATCTCTGAAAAAGGACTAAAAGAAAAAAATGCAAAATCTGTTGAAGTATTATTAAACGGTAATTTATGCACTCTGAAAGTGGAGTTTGCTCATGGACAAATCCGCTCCGTATTAGTAGGCTACGCCAAGTTTACACTAGTACCAAGACGATCTGGACAAAGAACCGTTTATCAAATTCAGTTACAACCTGTCATCCAAAGGCGCTTTCAAAGAACTGCTAAAAAACAAAAGCAGCCATTTTCATTCCTGTTTGCGGTGATTTATTATTTGTATATTTTCACGGGGAAATAAGTTAACAAAAGCGGGAGCAACGGATTTAGTAAAGGTTGTGAGTGGCCCAGGAAAATGATTAGCTTTTTTGAGAGGAAAAAGAAGAGAAAAACTTTTTTCGGCTTGAGCTCTACCCAGCAGATTGTGAAATCCTTCAACTAGTGAACGTGATTCCTGAATTTTATTACAAGTTAAAACTTGCTTGGAAAGCCAATCAGGCCAAGCAGCCACAAGCACTAATTGATTTTTGTACTGATTA
>JANMGZ010000128.1:0-2167 GCA_031374905.1 Dolichospermum sp. OTE_70_metabat_362_sub | reverse complement strand
ACAGGATTTAGTATGTTGACGGGATTAATCTTGATGATCGCTAAGTATAATAATTGGGCAATAGCAGTTTTTTGTGTATGTGCGTTTTGTCTATATTTATTAGTTAAATCTTTGATGAAATTAGCAGTTATAGAAAAAATGGGCAAGAAGTAGCTGACTTTTGCCAAATTGGTAATTATCTCAAGATGTAATAGGGTTTATTAAAGAATGTTCCTGACTCTTGCTTGCATATATTAATAACCTTTCGATGAAGTGTTGGCTATTTTAATAACGATCTAAACTCAAACTAAATCCTGGTAATATCTCTTCCCCTAATAATTCAGTAGGCAAATTTCGCAATTCCACATCTTTTCCTAAACGATAAATTTCTACTTGTTGCTGTTGAGGATTTATTAACCATCCCATTTGTACCCCTGCATCTATATATTCTTGCATTTTCTGACGCAGAGTTTTTAAATCATCTGTTGCTGATCTTAATTCAATGACAAAATTCGGTGCAATGGGGGGAAATTTGCGTTTTTGTTCAGGGGTTAGTGCTTCCCAACCTTCTTTTTTAATCCAAGCTGCATCTGGAGAACGGTCAGCGCTATTTGGTAATTTAAATATAGTAGAATAAAAGTGTAACCCAGTCCTGTTTGCCGATTCCAAATACCTAAATCAGTAATTAAATCAGCTTCTCTATTGCCACTTTCTCCTCCCACTGGTGGCATAATAATTAATTCCCCGGTAGATGTACGTTCAAATTTTAAATCGCTATTTTTTTGACATAGTTGATAAAACTGTTCATCGGTAAAATGAACGGTGTCTAATTTTAGTTTCAAAGGAAAGATAACCATACAAATAACCTAGTTAGTGATGGTGATGCTCAGATTCCCGACTTCTCAAAGAAGTCGGGAATCTTAATTTCAGGATAACAGAAATCAACCGAAATGTTTGATGATTGCGTCAGCAAATTCAGAACACTTTAATGGTTTTACAGGTGGTTCAATCATCCGCGCTAAGTCATAGGTAACTTGACCATTTGCGATCGCATCACCTAATCCTTTTTTAATTAAATCTGCGGCTTCTTGCCAACCCATATATTCCAGCATCATCACACCGGAAAGAATCACAGAACCAGGATTAATTTTGTCTAATCCAGCGTGTTTTGGTGCTGTCCCATGAGTAGCTTCAAAAATCGCGCAGGAATCGCCAATATTTGCCCCTGGACCCATGCCTAAACCGCCGACAATGGCAGCAGCAGCATCGGATAAATAATCACCGTTCAGGTTCATTGTCGCTAGAATAGAATACTCATCTGGTCGAGTTTGGATTTGTTGAAAAATACTATCAGCAATCCGATCATTGACCATGATTTTCTCTTTCCATTTGCCATTTCCGTGACTATCCCAAATTGTATTCAGAACCGTTTCTACTTCTTTGACAATTTGGGCTTTTTTCTCTGGAGTCAAAGAATCAAAACCAGGATCAATTTCATGGGCGTTTTCTTCTGAGGAAATATGGGGATTTTTCTCCTTATTACCCAAAATCCAAGATTCTCGTTCTGTCACAGTTTCTTGACGGAATTCCGTGGTGGCTAATTCATAACCCCAATCCCGGAAAGCGCCTTCTGTGTATTTCATGATATTGCCTTTATGGACCAAGGTAACTTGTTGCTTATTTTTGGGTAATAACAAAGCGTGTTTGATCGCGCGACGCACAAGCCGCTGAGAACCGGTTTTGCTGATGGGTTTGATACCGATACCAGCATCGAGGGGAATTTGCTTTTTACCGTGTTCTGGGGTAGCGGGTATCAATTCCTCATTTAGGAATTTTATCAGGCGATCGCCTATTTCACTACCTTGCTTCCACTCAATCCCCAAATAAATATCTTCCGTATTTTCTCGATAAACAATCACATCCAGTTTTTCAGGAGTTTTGTGGGGAGAAGGTGTCCCAGCGTAATAACGACAAGGACGCACGCAAGTATAAAGGTCAAATATTTGCCGTAATGCCACATTTAAAGACCGAATTCCCCCACCAACTGGAGTAGTCAAAGGTCCTTTAATAGCTATGCCATATTCCTTAATAGCCGTTAATGTATCCTGGGGTAAATATTGATATGTGCCGTATAAATCACAGGCTTCATCACCAGCATAAACCCGAAACCAGCTAATTTTTCTTTTGC
>JANMGZ010000148.1:0-2338 GCA_031374905.1 Dolichospermum sp. OTE_70_metabat_362_sub | reverse complement strand
GAAACCAAAAATACTAACATTACAGCTAATACCATTCTTCCCAGTGTTATTGATACACCCACGAATAGGGCAGCTATGGGTGCAGAAATCGCTGATAAATGGGTAAAACCGGAATCTATCGCCCAAGTTATTTGTTTTTTAGCCTCAGAAGCAGCCAAGGATGTCCGTGGTGCAGCAATTCCCGTTTATGGTAGTTTGTGAAATATACCACGACTGAGAAAGAGAACGGTTATGAGAGTGGTATCTGTTTTTTACTCAGCAGGTATCACCTATAATTATTAGTGAAAGCGATCGCAATTGACTTTTTCCGAGAACCTGCGGTAATCTTTCATTAATACTGAGACTGTGCAAGTTCAGTTGAATAATGGAAATTTTAAAAGCTAAAATACAGGTATTACTTCACTACAACTTAGTATGAAATTAAATGTCACGATTGATCGAGAAGTTTTAATCCTGTTCATCCTTTAATCCGGGATATCCTGATTCTGACAGCTTCTTTAACTAGCAACTTACGTTATTACTTAAATAATCAGTAATAATTTCTACAATTACCTGTTCAATATCTGGAATTTGAGATGGAATGATTTTATTTTCAATATGTTTGTGATTGGTATAACCTAAATTGGGCTGATGGTTTGCATTGTCATAGCGAAATATTAACTTATTTTCACTGTCTTGATAATGAAAAGAATAGGAAAGTTTTTCAACAGATTCTTGTAAATCCACATATTCTTTAAAAAATAGGCGATTGCCTTGTAGAAATTCTAGATTTCCTTGAATAAAACCGACATAATTTGATCTGGAATCTACTGAAAAGTTAAAGGATAAGATCCATCCTTCATTTACATATTTTTGAATAATAGAAATAATGTTAGCTTGGTAATTGTTGAGTAACATATTCTATTGCTTCTAACTTTTGCAAATAATTAGTTAATTTATTCTTGATTTTAATCTCCCCAGCCCAACTCACATATTCTTCATCTCCTCCTTCCAGGTCTTCTGCTGTCCAATAAGTGAAAAAATTCTCGGATGAGATTTGATATTTTGCTTCAAATTCATTTAACAATTTATTAGTTTTTGCTAGTGAACGCTGTAAGCTTTTAATTTCTGATTCAATAGCTGATTGAACTAAGTTTTTTTCGCTTTCAATGTCGGGAGAGTCAGATTTAATTTGTATTTGTAACATCAAATTTACCTCCAATAAATTACTAATATTTAAAACACCCTAACCCCCTGTTCCAAACCCTCACAGACACCCGTGAGAAAATCTAAATCCAAAGTGGCAATAGTATCGCTTGGTTTATGATAATGGGGATTTCGCATAAACGCTGTATCTGTCACCATGATTGCCGGATAACCTTGATCCCAAAAAGGTGCATGATCACTTAAGCGAGTTCGGGGAACTAACAAACCCCGATTTGGTGCAGGTAGCCATTGACTAGGTATACCAGCTTTAGCAATACTTTTATTTAAACTAATTAAATCGCCCAAAGTCCGCAAATTGCCAATTAAAGCAATGAAATCACCACGATTTGGATAAAATAACTCTAGAGGAAATGGGTATTTTTGAGAACCAGGAGTACAATCTCGATATCCCAACATTTCCAAAGATATCATTAAGCGAAGAGCTTGCTTTTGTTCATGCAAGTATGCTGCATAGGCTGCGCTACCAAGTAACCCATATTCTTCCATATCAAAAGCCACCAGTCGCAAAGGGTATCTAGCGGGGTTTTCGGCAAAACTTCTGGCAAATTCTAATAAAACCGCCACACCTGTGGCATTATCATCCGCTGCTACTGTACCAGGTACACCATCATAGTGAGCGCCAATTAAAATAGGTGGTAAATCTGCCTTTTGATTTTCTGCTGAAGCGGGTAAATTTAAAATCAAGTTTTCACAGCTTTTACTACCTACTTGAAAGGTGTGGATTTCCACACTTCCCCATTGTCCCAACTGCTGGCGAATGTATTCTTGAACAAAGAAATGTCCCGCAGTCGCCATATAGGGATCACGTTCTCTCGCTACTTCCTGAAGATGGTTTTGTAACCGCTGTTTTAAATTCAAAGTGGATAAAAATAATGTGTAATGGGCAAGAGTAAAGATCAATATTCACCTTTCCAACTGACCAATGACTGAAAATGCTATCCTAGTTTAGCAAGTAGCACTGCTGTTGCTAAAATGCCTCTAATTCCTGATTTAATGATGACTATTATATTATTGGATTGTTGACCTGATTTAGCACCAAGCTAAAAGCAGTCTTATCATATCATAATAAATTTATAAAACACGCAACAGGAGACGAGTAACGCATGGGCAAGGTAGTTGGCATCGACTTGGG
>JANMGZ010000095.1:0-11801 GCA_031374905.1 Dolichospermum sp. OTE_70_metabat_362_sub | reverse complement strand
TAACATTAAATCGGCGGTCAGAAACCGCATCTACACGGGCAAAACCCACCTCCGTGGGTTAGTCCACGACGGTGGACTTTGTTTGTGTAGCCGCGAATTATATTCGCCAGGGCTTAACATTAAATCGGCGGTTAGAAACCGCATCTACACAGGTAAAACCCACCTGCGTGGGTTGAAAACAGCTAGTTTTCCTTAGTCCACGACGGTGGACTTTGTTTGTGTAGCTGCGAATTCTATTCGCCAGGGCTTAAGTTGAAACCCCGCCCCTACAAGAGTGAATCCATCAAATTCATGACTCGGATAGCTTGTTCAGATATACCAAAAGTATCAGACTGTTTTGGCAGTTGATACTCTAATAATCCTTTCAAAGCAATAAGTTTAAAGCTATTTTCTACTTGTGCAATGGCTATCGCTTCGGCTGCGTCTAAATACCCAATTGCTCCCAAATCCCCCAACACAACGCGACGCATTTTCAAATCACCAGTTGCCAAAGTTTTCACTAATAACTCACCATAAGTAGAGTCTTGTGTCAGTTGGTACATGGCTCTCGCAGCGGAGCATTGCAATCGAGGAACTGAATGCTGGAGAAAAGGCTCAACAAGAGAAATAACCTCAGTTGCACCCATAGCTCCTAAAGCCTCTAATACTGCTGTATAGGGCTGGGTAAGGTGGGGAAAACCAGGTACTTGTACAGCTTGGTCAACTCCCCCATCTAGCAGTTTTATCAGGGCTGGTAATGCTGTTTTATCGCCAAGCATGGCCAAAGATTGGGCTGCTGCTTCACGGACATAAAAATCAGTACATTCTAAGCACTTAATTAAACTTGGTACGGCTTTTAAATTACCCAATTTACCAAGCGCCCTTGCGGCATTACGCCGTAAGGGATAACCTCCTAGTTCGGTTCTGTCGGCTTCATCCTCCAACGCAGCGATGAGTGCGTCTATGGCTTCTAGCTGACTGACTCGGAACTTACCCAACCACCAAGCAGCATAATAGCGGAGACTTAAATCTGGCGATCGCAGATTAGCGATCGCTAGATCGGGTGTCAGATTTGGTGCATTCTCTACAGAATATTCTTCTCCACTGGTTTCTATCATTGCCAGAGCATTATGTTTATTCTGCTGCGGTCAAAGTTTCAATTTTGACGATTCTGCCACCTAGACGGCTAATCCGCTGCATTTCTTCATTCATGCGGCTGTAGGGTACAGTAATAAATACGCTACCACTGCGGCGAATGTCGAAGTTATTTTTGTCGGTTTCTTGGTTTTGCTTTAAGCCGACAACTTCGTAACGAAATACGCGGCTTGCAGACGAAGAAACGCTACCAGCGCCAAGTGTGGTTTGACCGAACATTACTTCTATATCTCCTATGATGAGTTTTGTCGGTGAACAGCACCGGATCTTACGTGGAAATTACGCTGACAATTTTGCCGCCAACTCTCTGAATTTGCTGCATTTTGTCTAACAGGCGCTCGTAAGGGACAATAAATACTGTGCTGCTACGGCGCACGCTGGGGTATCCTGGATTGCGAATGCCTGTAACTTCAACTCGGTAAGTGCGATTTGATTCTCCTACGGCATTACCGAGATTTTGCTTAGGAGCGTTATCAGCAGATACACGGAAGCCCCAATTATCGTTACTACCAGATGGTCCAACAACTGAGGAAGTTTTATTACTCGCTAATTCCCGTGCTAAACGAGATTTATCACCTTCTACTTGAGCGGTATCGCTGTTGGCATAACCACGATATAAACGGAACATCCGTGTAAATCCGGCTGCACTTTGTCCTGATTGAAAATCAAAACCGCGATAGTAGGGAACTACACTTTCCCCAAAGCTATTTTGATATTCTTCAGAATCAATGTAGGAGTCAATTTCCGCGTCGTAACCTTGGTTAATATATAAGTCTAAGTGGTAAGTTACTTCGGACTCATTGTATGGTGCGCGACCCAACAAGTGTTTATAGTTGAGTTCAATTAACCGAGTTTGAAAACTGTTGTAGAAGAATTTAGCTTTGTAGAGTTCGGATTTAGCAACGCTGCGAACAAACTCGCGCACGCTTAAATTGCCATCGCGTAGTAGTGATTCTGCACCAATCAAACGATCTGATGCCAATATATAGTCATTTCCTAAAACGTGCCGATAAACAGCACGAATTACCGCTTCAACTTCTTCTCGGCTGGCACTGGGGCGCAGTTCAACTCTGCGTGCGTCGCTAAACGGCTCTGTCCCTAGTCTTGATGCTGCTGCTGTAATTGCCATGTTTTTTCCCCTTTATTGTTTTCATTTCCATCCAAAATCACCTGAAAAAGTGATTTTCACGCTCTGATTAACAACTTCAGTTATCTGGAGATAAAACTATGCCCGGAGCCAGATCCAATTGCTAGGTGAACCAGGGTGATCTTGGAGATTTTAACGACACTTAATTCCAGTTAGAATATTTTCCAACTTACGCAGTGACTCCCCATGAACAACTGGTGAACCCCTTTAGGGGCGACTTCATCTAACAATTGTATCCCTCTCCGGGCATGACGCTATCTAGCTAAGAGCGTTGATTGCGTAGTCAATGTAGGTGTTAGCTTCGTTAGCAGCTTGACCGCTCAAACCATGACTAGCTTTGATGGATTTCAAAGCTTCTACGTACCAGCTAGGAGACAAGTCGAAAGCTGCGTGCATTTCAGACAAACCAGCAATCAAGAACTCATCTAAAGGACCTGTTCCACCAGCAACTAGGCTATAGGTGATGATGCGGAGGTAGTGACCAACGTCACGAGCGCATTTAGCTTTACCACGAGCATCAGATGCAAATTGAGCGCCTGGTGTGGAAGTGGTGTAAGGGAATTTGCTGTATACGGCGCTGGTAGCACCATCAATTAATTTTTGAGCGTTAGCGGTTAAACCACGAGCAGCTTCCATGCTGGCAGCAGCACGAACTAGACGACCATTAACTGCTTGTAATTCGGTGTTGCTTAAAAAGCGTCCTTGGGTATCAGCAGATGCGATTGCTTCGGTAATTGGTGTTTTCATTGGTGAAAATCTCCTAGATAGTTTCTTGCTTGTTTTGTGTGGCTACGCCACGCAGGCTATGGAAGAAGCTCAATTAAGGTTCGAGCTATTTGTAATTGTTAGGCAACAGCAGCCGCAGCGCGGTCGAAGTAGCTTGCAACTTCAGAAACCAAAGAACTGCAATCACCTTTGGTGATACCGTTAGGATCATTAACGATAGCGATTGCTGCTTCTTTCATTTTGCCAACACCAACTGCTACGGAAGCACCAGGAGTACCCAAAGCTTGGTATGTTTCACGCAAACCATTTAAGCAACGGTCATCAAGAACACTAGCATCACCTGCGATCGCTGCGTAGGTTACATAGCGTAAAATGATTTCCATGTCGCGGAGACAAGCAGCCATACGACGGTTTGTGTAAGCGTTTCCACCGGGAGCGATCAAGTTTGGTTGTTCTTCAAACAAAGAGCGAGCAGCGTTGGTAACGATGTCTTTAGCATTGCTGGTAATGCGGTTAACAACATCTAAACGCTTGCTGCCGGAAGATACAACTGCGGTTAAAGCATCTAGTTGTTCGGTGCTGAGGAATTCGCCTCTAGCGTCGGCTTGGGATACAACCTTGGAAAATACATCTAATGTCATGGACTTTAATCTCCTAAATTACTTAGTTGAGAGATCTCTAAATTAAAACTAATTCGGATTTTTTGACAACTGAGTCACATCAAAGCGGTTCTCAATTTGTCTTCTCTATTACTAGTTTATATTGTATAAACCAGAAATTATGAGAGTCAAGGGAAACTTTATGAGAAACTGGCAAACTTGATGAATTGCCTGCTTTTTCAACTTTCCTCTGTTGTTTAACCCCTACAGTTTATGTTTATACAATGCCATAGAGCCTTTATTTGTTAAAAATTATGAATAAATAAAATGATTGACTAAGAGATGGCTCAAATCCTTTACATACAAGGATTATAACTGAGAAAAATTCGATATTTGTGTTACATAACTTTACATTATTTGACAAAAATCGCAACATTCAGCAGCTAAAGATTGTTTTACTTTTTCTGAAAACCCTTGCTATCAATCAATTATAGAGCTTTGTGATATATGTAGTTTAGCTGCATTTTGTTAAGGAGTGTTAAATTTACATTTATAAATATTTTGAAAACTTTCTGTTTATATCCCCCCGTGGGGGATATAAATGGGAAAAACGCCATATGCACAAATTGAGACTAAATCGCTATTTTTTCCGAAATATTTAATAAATACCACTCCGACGACGTAATACTTCCAGTAAAGTTGCAAAGCTGCGGGGAAGAGGTGCTGTAACTGCGACTAAATCGCCAGAGAGAGGATGTTGTAACTGAAGTTTCCAAGCGTGTAATGCTTGTCCTGGCAAATTTACGCCGAGGGAATGACCAGAACTATAGATAGGGTCGCCGACGATAGGATGACCGATTTTGGCGCTGTGGACGCGAATTTGATGGGTGCGGCCTGTTTCTAGTTGGAAGTGAATTAATGTGTAATTTCCAAATCGCTCTTGTACTCGCCAATGAGTAACAGCGTTACGTCCACCATCTTCTACAGAAACAATGGCCATTTTTTTGCGGTCTTGGGGATTGCGACCAATGGGTAAGTCTATGCTTCCGGTTTCTGTTTTGGGGACACCGTAAATTAAACCTAAATATTCTCTTTTAGCGGTTTTTGCTTGTAATTGTGCTTGTAGGTGTTGATAAGCTAGATCTGTTTTGGCGATCGCAATTGCTCCGGTTGTATCCTTGTCTAAACGATGGACTATTCCTGGTCGTTGAATGCCACCGATACCCGGTAAATTAGGACAGTGTGCCAATATAGCATTAACTAAAGTTCCATCAGGATGTCCAGGTGCTGGGTGGACTACTAAACCTGCGGGTTTATTCAGAATAATTAACTCGTCGTCTTCATAAAGGATGTCTAAGGGAATATCTTCTGCTTGTATTTCCAGGGGTTGAATAGCGGGAATTTCTAGGGTAATGCGATCGCCTATTTTCAGATTAATCTTCTTAGATGTGCAAACTGTATCATTAACTTGAACATGACCCTGTTCTATTAACTGCTGGATGCGAGAACGGGATAAATCTGATAACTCTTGGGATAAATAACGATCTAGGCGATCAGTATTTTCGGGAACTTGGATATTAATTGCAGACACGATTAGGTATTGAGTGCTTTAAAAAACATTAAGATTAAAAATTAAAGAAGTTTCGGCATCACCTTTCTACTTCATTTTTTCATCTTATGTTTAAGATACTTTTTTATTTCTCTAAAAAATCTATAGTAACCTAAAAGGAAGAATTTAAGAATCAAACTTCAAAACTTTGATAAAACCCAGTAATTAACTAATTATGAGAGAAAATTTTAATAATCAATCTCCAAGAATGAACACAATTCCTATTAGTAGATATAGATTTTTCCAAAAGATCCAACCACTTAGTTTATTAAAGAAAATTACTAACAACTCATTTACTGGGTGTTTACAAGTATTTAGTGAATCTGGTGCATGGTCTATATACATGGATCAGGGTAAATTAATTTATGCTGGTTACTCAGAAGAAATGTTTGAACCTCTTTACCGAAATTTACAGCGGTTGAGTCAGCAAATCTCTACTCTTCCTTTGGGTATTAATGAACAGGTACGGCTGATTTTTGAACAAGATATTAAAAATCAGTCAATCCCAAATCCAGATTATTTAGCAATTTGTTGGTTAGTTAATCAAAAATATATTAGTCATGTGCAGGCTGCTTTGCTGATTGAACAATTAGCGATGGAGGTTTTACAATCATTACTGAATTTAGAATATGGTAGTTATGAACTTGTTCCTAACACTTTTTTAGATAATCTCCCTAAATTTTGTCATTTGACTCTCCGAACTCTAGTTGAACAATGTCAATCAGAAGTAAAGGTTAATGTTCAAGAAAATTTGAATTTTGAAAATAATTATCGGTCAGACTCATATAGCAAATGTCAGGAAAAGTTACCCACCAGCAACTCTGATCAAGTTGATTCTGAAACATCTATAAATCAGCAGATTAACCCTCAAGTTAGTGAGAGAAAGATATACAGTATTTTGGGTGTAGACGATGACTATAGCATATTAAATACTGTGGAAAATTTTTTAGATGAGCAAATATTTTCTGTCCTGAAATTTATGGATTCCTCCCAAGCCTTAATGGAAATTTTGCGAGCAGAACCAGATATCATTTTACTAAATGTAGAAATGCCTAATTTAGATGGCTATGAAATATGTTCTTTATTACGCAAACACACGCATTATAAAAATACTCCTGTAATTTTGATGACTAAAAAAATGGGATTAAGAGACAAAGCAAAAGCCAAGTTTGTGAGAGCTAATGGTTATTTAGAAAAGCCTTTTTCTCAAGGAGATTTATTGAAAATAATTTTTCAGCATATTGTGTAAAAATTCAAAAATTAAGTTGCTAAAAACCTCTTATCAAGTTCCTTTGTCAACCCAATTACCCAATCTTCCAAGATGCAGAAATTTTTGCTAAAGCATCTTGAAATGCAGGTGGTAACTGACGCATAATTTTACCCTTTTCCCGATCCAAAGCTACTAACGTCACCTGAGCAGTAAGATATAAATCCTGTCCATCTGGAGAAACAATGGTATAGTCCCAATTCATTCGCACTCCAGTTACCTCAGCCATACGTGTTCTTACTAAAACCGACATCCCTAACTTTACCGACCGATGATAACGGATTGACAACTCTACAACAGGCAAATCACAACCTAAAGCCACTAAATCAGCAAATTCAATCCCAATAGAACGTAAGCATTCTATCCTTGCTTCCTCCATCCAAGTTAAATAAGTACCATGCCAAACAATCCCAGCATAATCAGTATGATGAGGTTGCGCCCTGACTGGATATTCAAACCAGTTTTCAAACGTAACATTAGTTACAGCCTCAATGGTGCTAGTTGGTGGAAGTTGGGGTTGGTTGATTTGTTTAGGCATAAGAATAATTTTTTGGACAATAGACTAGTCAAAAACTGATAAAACTTTGTAAATTGAACGTTTATCAACTATTTCTGATTTTACCAGATTGTCAAGACGTTGCATGAAAAGCCCATGATTCAGAAAATTTGAGCAATACTGGTACAAGGAAGATGATAGATAGAACTTACAAAAATGACGATTCAACCTACAAATACAGCATTATTAAATTGGACTGGTGACACTTTAGCCGTTGGCCTGTTTGAAGACGCGGTAGAATTAACGGGTGATCTGGCCACTTTAGATGATAAATGTGCTGGAATTTTCAAAGAAATTATTGCCGAAGAAGAATTTACAGGTAAGGTAAATAGCACAATCGTGGTTCGGGTAGGTGCGACTCATCCAGTCCGCAAGGTGATTTTAGTTGGTTTGGGGAAACCAGACGCGCTAAAATTGGAGAGTTTACGCCGTATTGCGGCTACTGTAGCAAAAACTGCCAAAAAGCAAAAAACCAAAACTCTGGGCATAAGTTTACCAGTATGGAATGATGATCCAGCCGCCACAGCCCAAGCCTTGACTGAAGGCATAGAATTAGGACTTTACCAAGATATTCGCTTTAAATCCGAGCCAGAAGATAAAAATCCCCAAATTGAAACCATTGATTTACTTGGTTTAGGCGGACAAGAAGCGGCTATTACCCACGCTAATCAAATTGTTTCCGGTGTAATCTTAGCACGTCAATTAGTAGCAGCCCCAGCTAACGCCGTTACATCTATCACTATGGCAGAAACTGCCCAAGCGATCGCTGATGAACACGGGTTACAACTGAAGATATTAGAACAGGAAGAATGCGAAAAACTAGGTATGGGGGCATTTTTAGGAGTTGCCCAAGCTTCTGATTTACCACCTAAATTCATTCACCTCATCTATCAACCAGCCACCACACCTAGACGAAAACTAGCAATTATCGGTAAAGGTGTAACTTTTGATTCCGGTGGCTTGAACATTAAAGGGGCTGGTAGTGGCATCGAAACCATGAAAATGGATATGGGTGGTGCTGCCGCAACCTTAGGTGCAGCTAAAGCCATTGGGCAGTTAAAACCAGATGTAGAAGTTCACTTTATCTCTGCTGTCACCGAAAACATGATTAGCGGCAAGGCTATGCACCCTGGCGACATCTTAACCGCATCAAATGGCAAAACCATCGAAGTTAATAATACCGATGCTGAAGGGCGTTTAACCTTGGCTGATGCGTTAGTTTATGCTGATAAATTGGGTGTAGATGCGATCGTTGATTTAGCTACTCTGACAGGTGCTTGTGTAGTGGCTTTGGGTGAAGATATTGCTGGTTTATTTACACCAGATGAGGCGGTAGCTTCCCAACTACAAACAGCCGCTGATAGTGCCGGTGAGAAAATTTGGCGGATGCCAATGGAAGACAAATATTTTGATGGGCTGAAATCTGGTATTGCTGATATGAAAAATACAGGACCCCGCTATGGCGGTTCTATTACTGCCGCTTTGTTTCTGAAGCAATTTGTTAAAGATACCCCTTGGGCGCACTTAGATATAGCAGGCCCTGTATGGGCTGACAAAGAAAATGGCTACAACGGTGCTGGTGCAACCGGTTTTGGTGTGAGAACACTAGTTAGCTGGGTTTTGAGCTAATTTTGCATTGATAGGGCGGGGTTTCCTCGCCCCTACGCTGTTTATCCTGAGAAACTCTAGATGCGTTTTGTGGCGTTTTTCAGCAAACCTGATATGTATTCTGAAATTTTGTGCTTTAGTTGTTTTTTATACAATAGCACCACCACAACTAGAACCACATCCCGCAGTGCAACCATAGCAATATTCAGCCGTTTGGATTTCATGAAATATATCTAAACTGCCAATTTCTAACAATTTGCTCACCGTCAACTTTTCACCATTCCTAGTTTTTGCAGGTAAGTTCATAATTTGGTTAAAGTCGCAATCATAAATATTCCCTAAATAATCAATAGAAAGTTGCTCACGGCACATTAAACCATCAATTGTTTTCGGGTTAAAGTAAGACTCTAAAAAATGTAAATAGCTAGAATAAAGTTGCTTTTTTTCTAAATATAATTTTGTTCTCCCCACAGGTATATTAGTAATCGTGAAAAGATGATTAAATCGAATATCAAACTTTTCTGCCAAAAACGTTTTATAAGCCTTTTCTAATTTTTCTTGTTCAGGAGTTAAAGAAAAATCTTCACTATTTGGTAATGGAGGATTATACACCAAATCTAAAACTAAGTCTGAGTTTTGACCATAACCTAATTTATTCAACCACTGCAAAGCTTTAATTGATTGATCAAAAACACCATTTCCCCGCATTTTATCCACATTGTCTGCTAAATAACAGGGAAGAGAAGCTACAATTCTGATTTGATGTTGAGCAAAAAAATCTGGTAAATCCTCAAATCCCTCTACAAAATAGATTGTCAAATTCGATCTTACAATTACCTGTTTTCCTGCCTTTCTAGCAGCTTGTACCAATGACTTAAAACCATAATTCATTTCTGGAGCGCCACCAGTTAAATCAACAATTTTGATTTTGGGAAACTTCTCAATTAAAGTAATTAACTCTTGACAAACTTGCGTTGTTAGTTCCTCAGTTCTTTTCGGACTAGCTTCGACATGGCAATGGTTACAAGCCAGATTACAACGTTTTCCCAAATTAATTTGTAAAACGTTAATTTGCTTTTTCGTGAAAGGTGAATTTAGTTGCTGAAAAAAAGGTGTAATCATAGAAGCATCTCCAGCTAGATTAGATATAAGAATTACTCAATCGTCGTGAAAACAGATACAATTTTTTACAGCTTATTTCAAGCATTTCCTAGCATCTTCTTTGAATTAATTAACCAATCTCCCACAGAAGCAGGTACTTATGAATTTACATCTCGTGAAGTTAAACAACTGGCTTTTCGTTTAGATGGTTTATTTTTACCAATTACCAAAGATGCCGAAAAACCATTTTATATTGTCGAGGTTCAATTTCAACCCGATGATGATTTATATTATCGTCTGTTTGCAGAGCTTTTTCTCTACCTGCGACAATACAAAACTCCTCACCCTTGGCAAGCTGTAATCATCTATCCTAGTCGTAATATAGAAAGGGAACAGAGTTTACAATTTGGGGAAATCTTGCTGCTTGAGCGAGTTACACGCATTTATTTAGATGAGTTGGGAGAGAGTTCTTTAGGGGTGGGAGTTGTTAAACTGGTAATAGAAACAGAGGAATCTGCACCAGCATTAGCAAGACGCTTAATTGCACAAGCAAACCAACAACTAACTGATGCAACTATCAAACGGGATTTAATTAACCTGATTGAGACAATTATCGTCTACAAATTACCCAAAAAAAGCCGAGAGGAGATTGAAGCTATGTTAGGTTTAAGTGAGTTGAAACAAACCAGAGTTTATCAAGAAGCTTTAGAGGAAGGTAAAGCTGAAGGTAAACAAGAAGGTGAAGCTGAAGCAGCCAGAAAGTTTGCTTTAAAATTGTTACGAACTGGCATGAATTTACAACAAATTGCTGAATTTACAGAATTATCTCTTGCACAAATTCAGGCTTTACAAAAGGAAATTCGAGAATCATAGTTTTAGTTAGGACTTGTTAATAGCGTAGCGTGGCGGATGATTCTTGCATTGTCACGCGAGCTATAACTATATAAAATTAACAACATCCTCCACCATCATAGTACCATGTAGAATTAGTAATAATGATTTCTTCAGGATTGCAATTTGCTAAATTTGCCGCTGTTTTATCACAAACTGCCGCAGGAATCCCTCTTTGTAAAATATGTCCAGATTGATCATCAAAGAATGCTTCCTTACCTGCATAAATCGCGGTTTTACCAGTAAAAATACAAGCTCCGTCTGCGGGAATTTCCACTTTAAAAGCCACAGAATCTAAACTTTCTAAAAGGAGATTTTCCTGTAGTTCATAATTGTGTTTATCTAATAACCGATAAGGACGACGAGCGCGAATTTCAATTTGTCCAAAACCAGCATTAATAATTAATTGAGTATATTCTTGATATGTAATTGCGCCAGATAAACACAAAGCGCGTAAATGTTCATTTTTTTGTAAATGAGCAGGAATTGGATTTGTAGCAATTGGGTCGCTCATTTGCAAGCGTCCACCTGGTTTTAATACCCGATATGCTTCTTTCAAAGCGCGAGTTAAATCTGTTGGTTCAAAAATATTAAACAGGCAATTTTGCGCTACTACATCTACAGAAGCATCAGCAACAGGTAAATCAAAAGCATCTCCTGGACGAATTTCAACAAAGCTAGTATTAAACCAAGGATTTTCTTTTGCAGCGAGTTGTAAATTACGCGTTGCAGCTTTCCGCATAGCTTCCACAGGTTCAACAGCAATTACTGCACCGGGACGACGAGAAAAATAAGCAAATTGCAAAGCTTCTAAACCACCACCAACACCAACATATAAAACTGTAGGTTCATTACTGAGTTCATTGTGATGAACTGTAGTTCCACAACCATAGTTCATTTCCTGCATAGCTAGAGGAATGTTCAATCCTGGTAATTGTAAAGGTGTACTTTGGACACAACAAAGACCTATTTCTGGTGTTTGGGCAACTTGGCTGTAAAATTGGGCTGCGGTTTCTAAATAGGTCATAATTGAAAAAAGGTTGACTTCTACTCTCAAAGAGAGTATTATACATAACTAATAGAAGGGGAGTAGCTGCTGACAGAAAATGAAAAATTACTGTTCAGTATATCTAAGTCAACATACTGGTGATGAACCTGGTTTA
>JANMGZ010000616.1:0-4491 GCA_031374905.1 Dolichospermum sp. OTE_70_metabat_362_sub | reverse complement strand
GTCCCGTGCGAATTCATTGGACAGGATGCCCTAACTCCTGTGGACAGCCACAAGTAGCAGATATTGGCTTAATGGGAACAAAAGTCCGTAAAAATGGCCAAATGTCCGAAGGTGTAGACATTTACATGGGGGGAACAGTGGGGAAAGACGCACATTTAGGAACTTGTGTACAAAAAAGTATTTCCTGCGAAGACTTACAACCCATATTGAGAGAAATACTAATTACCCAATTTGGGGCAAAATTGCGAGAACCAGCAATAGTTTAACCTCAAAAACTAGACATCAAATCATCCGCGTTTATCTGCGTTTATCCGCGTTTGATAAATCATCAATTTTGGCAATTTCATAATTGTCAGTGGACTTTCATATCCAATTTTTCAATTACTTTGTGAGAAAAAGAAATGTTAAAAGGATTATTTTCATTCAAAGGCCGCTATCGCATATTACATCAGACATGGTTTGCATTCTTCTTAACCTTTGTTTGTTGGTTTAACTTTGCCCCCTTCGCTACCACAATAGGTAAAGAATTACATTTAGCACCAGAACAAATTAAAACATTAGGAATTTGTAACCTAGCATTAACAATTCCCGCTCGAATTATTATTGGGATGTTATTGGATAAATTCGGTCCAAGAATAACCTATTCCATGTTATTGATGTTTGCAGTTATTCCCTGTTTAGCAACAGCATTAGCCCAAGACTTTAACCAATTAGTTATTAGTCGCTTATTAATGGGAATAGTCGGTTCTGGATTTGTGGTGGGAATCCGCATGGTAGCCGAATGGTTTCCTCCCAAAGAAATGGGAATTGCTCAAGGTATTTATGGTGGTTGGGGCAATTTTGGAGCATTTGGAGCAGAATTTGCTTTACCAACAATTGCAATAGCAACCAGCTTTTTAGGTGGTAGCGGTTCTAACTGGAGATTAACAATTGCATTAACAGGAATCGTTGCTGCAATTTACGGATTATTCTACTTTAAAAGCGTTCAAGATACACCCCTTGGTAAAGTTTATCAAAAACCCAAGAAAAATGGCTCATTAGAAGTAACTTCTATTAAAAGCTTTTGGGCGTTAATTGTTTCTAACCTGGGTTTAATATTCGCATTGGGTTTACTAGCTTGGAGACTAGAACAAAAGAAAATTCATTTTCTCACCCTCAGCCAAATGTATATAGTTTGGGTTGGATTAGCAGGATTATTTGCTTACCAAAGTTACCAAGCTTATCAAGTCAATCAAGAATTACTAACTGGGAAAAAGACTTACCCCGCAAATCAACGTTATCAATTCGGACAAGTAGCATTATTAGAATTCACCTACATTACTAACTTTGGTTCAGAACTTGCAGTCGTTTCCATGCTACCTTCCTTTTTTGAAAAAACCTTTGGTTTAGAACACGTAGTAGCCGGAATGATTGCCTCTATTTATCCTTTTCTCAACCTAGTTTCTCGTCCTAGTGGTGGTTTAATTTCTGATAAATTAGGTTCTCGGAAATGGACCATGACAATAGTTTCTGCTGGAATTGCAATTGGCTACTTAATGGCACATTTCATTAATAAAGATTGGCCTATCCCCCTCGCAATTGCGGTGACAATGTTTGCGGCTTACTTTGCTCAAGCAGGTTGTGGTGCGACTTACGGAATAGTCCCATTAATCAAAAAAGAAGCAACAGGACAAATAGCCGGAAACGTCGGTGCTTATGGTAACTTTGGCGGCGTAGTTTATCTGACAATATACAGCTTAACTGACCCATCAACCCTATTTGCCACAATGGGAATAGCCGCCATGATTTGCGCCTTCATGTGTGGATTCTTCCTCAAAGAACCAAAAGATTCATTTGCATCTGATAATGAAACTGAAGCCGAAATAATCAATCCTCAACCGATTTTTATGACAGAAGAATAATTGTCTCACGCAGAGGCACAGAGGTGAGAACACAAAGAAAGTATTTCTCATCATTCTCTACGCGTCTCTGCGCCTCTGCGTGCAATAAAAAATCCTAAAATCATGAATGAATTTACCAAAACACTTTGTCCTTATTGCGGTGTTGGTTGCGGTTTAGAAGTTTCTCCACCAGCCCAACATGGAAAAGCCACAAATCGAGATAGTGAAGGAATTCCAATTTGGCGAGTTAGGGGTGATAAATCTCATCCTTCTAGTCAAGGAATGGTATGTGTTAAAGGTGCAACTATTGCTGAATCTTTAGATAAAAGTAGATTGCATTATCCAATGGTACGCGATTCTTTAGATGCAGAATTTCGGCGTGTGAGTTGGAATGAAGCTTTTGATATTATTACCCAACGGATTCAAACATTAAGATTAAATCAAGCAACAGATTCTATCTGTATGTATGGTTCTGGACAATTTCAAACTGAAGATTATTATATTGCTCAAAAGTTACTTAAAGGTTGTTTAGGAACTAATAATTTCGATGCTAATTCCCGGTTGTGTATGTCTAGTGCGGTATCTGGGTACATTCAAAGTTTTGGTGCTGATGGGCCTCCTTGCTGTTACGATGATTTGGAATTAACTGATTGTGCTTTTTTAATTGGCACAAATACGGCGGAATGTCATCCAATTATTTTTAATAGACTAGCAAAATATCATAAAAAAAATCGCCATGTTAAAATGGTTGTGGTTGATCCTCGTCGCACTCCTACAGCCGAAGCAGCCGATTTACATTTAGCTATTCGTCCAGGTACAGATATTGATTTGTTAAATGGTATTGCTCATTTATTAATGAAATGGGATTATATAGATCCAGCTTTTATTGATGATTGTACTAGCAATTTTCCGGCTTACGCTGAGGTAATTCGGCATTATTCACCGGAGGTAGTCGCCAGTCGTTGTGGTATTAGTATTGAGGATTTAGAAACTGCTGCAAAATATTGGGGAAAATCTAAATCTGTACTTTCTTTATGGTCAATGGGTGTGAATCAATCTTCAGAAGGTACGGCTAAAGTTAGAACTATTATTAATTTACATTTGATGACGGGACAAATCGGTAAACCTGGTGCGGGTCCTTTTTCTTTGACTGGTCAACCTAATGCTATGGGTGGCAGAGAAGCGGGAGGTTTATCCCATTTATTACCGGGTTATCGGTTGGTGAAAAATGCCGAACATCGGGCAGAACTTGAGGATTTCTGGGGTTTAGAAACAGGACAAATTTCCTCTGTTCCTGGCTTAACTGCTTGGGAAATGATGACTGGTTTAGAAACTGGAAATGTGGGTTTATTATGGATTGCTGCTACTAATCCGGCTGTGAGTATGCCAGATTTAGAAAGAACTAAAAAGGCGTTATTAAAATCTCCTTTTACTATTTATCAAGATGCTTATTACCCAACAGAAACATCAGCTTATGCTCATGTTTTATTACCTGCGGCGCAGTGGGGTGAAAAAACTGGAATAATGACTAATTCGGAAAGAAGAGTAACTCTATGTTCGGCTTTTCGTGAACCACCAAGGGAAGCAAAACCTGATTGGGAAATTTTTGCAGAAGTGGGAAGAAGATTAGGTTTTAATGATAAGTTTAAGTTCCAAATTCCGCAGAAGTTTATCAGGAATTTGTCCAGCTAACTCGTCAGCGTCCTTGTGATATGTCTGGTTTAAGTCATGAGTTTTTAACCGCACAGAGTCCAACTCATTGGCCTTATTCACAGGGTAGTAATTCTGAAACTAAACGTCTATATACTAATCTCCGCTTTCATACAAATGACGGACGCGCTAAGTTTGGTGCATATTATTCTAAAGGTTTAGCAGAACCACCTGATGATAATTATCCTTTTATATTAACTACTGGTAGATTGTACGGACATTGGCATACACAAACACGCACAGGCAGAATTGAGAAAATTCGCAAACTGCACCCGCAACCGTTTATTGAAATTCATCCCCGTGATGCTGCTGATTTGGGTATTATTGATAATCAGTGGTTAGAAGTGCGATCGCGTCGTGGTAAAACTAAGTTTCCGGCTAAAGTTACAAAAGCTATTTCTCCCGGTACTGTCTTTGTGCCTATGCACTGGGGTAAGCTATGGGCGGATGATGCAGAAGCTAACACTCTTACCCATTCAGAAGCTTGTCCTGATTCCCTTCAACCAGAATTAAAAGCTTGTGCTGTGCAATTAGTACCAATTACTGTAGAATCTGCTGTTAAAAATTATCAATTTCAGTCTTCCCAATGGTAAGCTTTTAACTATATTCCCAAATCGGAAATTTATCATAATAAACACGGTTGGGATATGGATTTTGATGAAATTATGAAAAACCTAGATTTGTAGGGGTTTAGCAATGCTCATAAGTGTCAACTTAACGTAAAACCCATAGCCCGACTGGGAATTCATTCCCAGTCTAATAGCAAAAGTTGTCTTTTGATGACTAATAATTGTCTATATCTTCAGTTTACTTTAGTAAACTTTAGCTATTAGCCTGGAACTTAAGTTCCAGGCGGGTGTGGAAGCCAAACAAATAAGCTATCTGTGGGCTAAGTTGACAC
>JANMGZ010000713.1:0-6552 GCA_031374905.1 Dolichospermum sp. OTE_70_metabat_362_sub | reverse complement strand
TAGTGTAGTATGGTTAGCTGATGAATGGTTTTTAATTGCTGGGGAAGAATTACCCACAGAAGCTGAATATGAAGAATATCCCCAAATTGATAATGGTGTCGGTTCAATTCGCTTGTTTATTAAACAATTTACCCAAACAGCAACAGAATTATTACCCGCGAAAATTACAAACCAACGCAGATTAACTTGGGTAGTAGGTAATGCAGTGGAAATAGCTTTTCAACCTTTGGTACAACAGTTAAATACTGTAGAAGGTTTAGAAGTAAATATGCAAGCTTTATCTAGCGATTATTGGGGACAAAGTATTAGTGTTACTGGCTTATTAACAGGACATGATTTACTTTTAAACTTAAAAGGACAAGATTTAGGAGAGGGAATTTTATTACCTAGTGTCATGCTTAAGCATGGAGAATTGGTATTTTTAGATGATATGACGGTTGAAGAAATATCTCAAAAATTAAATGTCAGTATTTTCCCTGTAGCGGGAGTTGAGGAATTAATCAATACTTGTCTTCAATAGGATTTCCTTAACAATTGACAATTGACAACTAACAACTGACAACTAACAACTGACAACTGACTAATGAATAGAAAGACAGTCGGATTCGTTATTTTAAATATTAACCTTTTCCTGTTTAATTTTTTGGGATTATTGCCAGCAAAAGCTATTAATAATCCTCCTGTATTTAGTGTGATTAATAGTCAGGATAATCCTGAAGAATGGCAAGGAATTAGTAATCGCTTACAGCAGCTAAATGTGAACTATTGTGTCATTCCCCTCAGTCAAGTTAAAAATAAGGATGATTGGGGTAAAGCACAAGTATTATTTTTGCCCAATGTAGAGGTATTGACAACAGAACAAGCGATCGCTTTAGATCAATGGGTAAGTCAAGGTGGGTATTTAATCGCTAGTGGCCCAGTGGGTAATTTATCCACCCCAGGAGTCCGTCAATTATTGCGAAAACTCTTAGGAGGTTATTGGGGATTTAGCTTAAATACTATTAAAAATTTGCAACCCACAAACACGACTATTCCCGATTGGGTAAATCAAAAAGAATTGTTTGGTGCAATTCGAGGTGGTGTGATTATTCCTAATAATTCTCCTAGTCAAAATTCTGTAGTTTGGAATTCTCCAGATCGTCCACTAGCAATATTAACAACTGAAAAATCCACCTTATTAGGTTGGAATTGGGGAACAGATACAGTAGCATCTGTAGGGTTAGATATTGCTTGGTTAAAAGCATCTTTAAATCGTTATTTAAGATTACCAACTAATAGCAAAGTTAAACTTGTAAATCCTCCACCAAACTGTCAGACAACCATAATTACTGAACCCAAAAAACCACAAACTCCTAAAAAATCAACTATTACCCCCCAAGCAAAACCTGCTAAAAAGCCTATTAAAAAAATATTCAAAAAACGCACTATTACCCCCCAAGCAAAACCTGCTAAAAAACCTCCCAAAAAACCAACTATTACTTCTCAGTTAACACCAAAGCCGAAAAATACAGGATCATTAATTGTTTCCAAAATCATCACTGAAAATTTGATTGATCCCATTAATCAGCTAGAACAAAATGTCCGTTTAGATGTTATACCCAATTCTAATCAGCCAATTGATCAAAAAGAAACAATCATCCTGCAAAAAGAGTTAGAAAATCTAATTGGTAGATTAGAAAGTACCCATATAGCAGCATTAGCTTATAATTTTCCAAAAAACATCAACAATAGTACCACTAATTCCCCATTGCCAAAAGCAGAAGCAATCAAAACATCATCTTCCAATCAAGAAACATTAGCATCAAACTTAGCAGAAACATTAACAAAAGCTAGAGAAACAGTTAAAAATATCCCCTTATTAATTCAACAAAAAAACTATGCAGTAGCCCGGCAAACATGGTTACAAGCTAAAGCAGATTTATGGCAACATTTTCCGATCAATCAACGATTAGCACAGCCAGAAATTCGGGCAATTTGGTTAGATAGAGGCACTATTGTGAAAGCAGGTAATGAAGCCGAATTAGCCAAAATTTTTGATAAACTAGCAAGAGGAGGAATTAATACCATTTTTTTGGAAACCGTCAATGCTAGTTATCCTATTTATCCCAGTCAGGTAGCACCCCAACAAAACCCCCTCATTCGTGGTTGGGACCCCCTCGAAACGGCTGTTAAACTAGCTCACGCCCGGGGGATGGAGTTACACGCTTGGGTGTGGGTATTCGCTGCCGGCAATAGTCGTCATAATCAAATTATTAATGTTAGTCCTGATTATTTGGGGCCTGTATTAGCAGCAAATCCCGATTGGGCTAATTATGACAATCAAGGTAATATTATCCCCATTGGTCAAACTAAACCTTTTTTAGATCCAGCTAATCCCCAAGTCCGCGAGTATTTACTTAAACTATATACAGAAATTGTGACTCGCTATCAGGTAGATGGTATCCACTTAGATTATATTCGTTATCCTTTCCAAGACCCCTTTGTTGGTCGCACCTATGGCTATGGTAAAGCAGCCAGGGAACAATTTAAACAGCAGACTAGCATAGATCCCTTAGATATCTCCCCCAGTCAACGGGATTTGTGGCAACAGTGGACAGCATTCCGCACCCAACAGGTTGATAGCTTTGTAGCGGAACTGTCACAGACATTGCGGCAAAAGCAGAAAAATCTCATTCTCTCAGTAGCGGTTTTTCCCCTGCCAGAATATGAACGCATCGAAAAAATTCAACAACATTGGGAAGTATGGGCCAGACGGGGAGATATAGATTTAATTATGCCAATGACCTATGCTTTAGATACACCGCGGTTTCAACGATTAGCTCAACCGTGGATTACCTCCACAAAATTAGGTGCTACTTTGTTAGTTCCAGGAATCCGTCTCCTGTCATTACCAACTATGGGTGCATTTGATCAACTGCAACTTTTGCGAGACTTGCCCGTTAATGGTTATGCGTTGTTTGCAGCGGAAAATTTTAATCATGAACTAGAACAAATATTTAATAGTACCCAAGGGATCAAAAATGAACCTCTGCCCCAACGGCAACCTTTTCGCACCGCTGCGTTTCGTTATGCAGCTTTGCAGAGAGAATGGCTGGTAGTAGAAAATAATCGTCAATTACCCATATCTGCAATTACCACTGCTGAGTTTAAGAAGCTATCCCATCAGTTACAAGATGCGCTCAATCAACTTGCATCTGTACCTTCTACTATTAATTTAATTACAGCTAGAAAAACCCTTAACCGCGTCCAGTACCAATTTTCCACGGCATTATCAGTAGAAAATAAAACCAATCCCTATCAAGTTAAAGTTTGGGAAAACCGTCTTTTAGCTATCGAACGACTCATCCGTTTCGGTGAAAGAAGATTAAATATGCGTCAAAGGAATGGTATAAATGTTAAATGATATTTTGGTAAGTGGCAAGGTTGACTGAGAACGATTAGAGTATAAACATATCTATCTATCTAAATTTAGTTGATTAGTGTCATCTATAGGCAATTTTTGTCATAAGTTAAGCGGTGGTTATTACTAAGTTCACCGTTACGCTGCTTTTAAGTTAAATAATCATAGTAAAAACGAGGTTTAATATGCCAAAAATTTTAGTTATTGAAGATGAAGAATCAGTTCGGGAGAATCTCATAGATTTGCTAGAAGCTGAAAATTTTGAAGCTGTTGCGGCTGCTAATGGTAGAATAGGTGTAGAAATGGCTATGTCTGAATATCCAGATTTAATTCTGTGTGACATGATGATGCCAGAATTAGACGGCTATGGTGTATTAACAGCATTGCGTCAAAAGCCATTAACCTCAACTATTCCTTTTATTTTTTTAACTGCTAATGCGGCTAAATCTGATTTTCGTCAAGGGATGAATATGGGAGCAGATGATTACCTGACTAAGCCATTTACTAGGTCTGAGTTATTGAGTGCTATTGTGAATAAGTTGGAAAAATATGCAAATTTAAAGAAGAATTTGTTAGCTAATACTAATAAATTAACACCGAGAATGCAATTGGTTTTAAATAATTTAAAACTAGCAATAAAAGAGAAAAATTTTGAAGGATTTGAGGTTCATTATCAACCAATTACTGATATTAATACTGGCAGAATTACTTCCGCCGAAAGTCTGTTACGTTGGACAAGTGTTGAGTTAGGAAGATTATCACCACAGGAATTTATTCCTTTAGCAGAGACTAATGGATTAATTATTGATATTGGTAAATGGGTGTTAAATACAGTTTGTCAGCAAATGCAAACTTGGCAAGATATTGGCATTCATAACTTAACAATAGCCGTGAATCTTTCAGCAATGGAATTTAATCAACTCGATTTAATCCCCAATGTTATGCACTTGATATCTAGCCATAACATTCAATCAAATTGTTTAGAGCTTGAACTAACAGAACGAATGATTATGGAAGATATAAATTTGGCTATAACTGCCATGAATGAATTGCGCTCTTTTGGTGTGAAAATTGCTATTGATGATTTTGGAGTTAGTAATAACTCATTGCTGATTCTCAAGCAATTACCGATGGATACACTGAAAATTGATCGGGATTTTATCCAAAATATTAATGACGATTATCGCAAAGCAGCAATTACAAAAAGTTTGATTCATTTAGGACATGATTTGCAGTTAAAAATTATTGCTGAAGGGGTGGAAACGGAAGCAGAACTAGCATTTTTACGGGAAAATAAATGTGATGCCATTCAAGGTTTTATATGCAGCCCAGCATTACCTGTCGGAGAATTCCAAAAGTTGTTATTGACAAATAAATCTTTATCTATTTAAGGGAATAGAGAACAGGGAACAGAACAAGATTCCAGGAATTTCTATTTTTTGGGAAAATGTATAATTAATTTTGCCGAGGTACTTATGAGTCAAAATGAAATGGAGATACCATCAGATTTAAGTATAACTTCGTCCCATGGAGACGATAGCGAAGATATCCGTAGGAATCGCTATTGGGGAAATGTGGAAGTGATCGAGGAAGGGGAGAATTATCGGATCAGCCGGGTCGAAATTAAGCCTAGACATGGCATTAAAGCCCAAATCCATTATCATCGTCATGAACATTGGGTAGTGGTTTCTGGCGTGGCTAGGGTAACTTGTGGTGATCAAGAAATATTACTCAATCACAATCAATCAACCTATGTGCCAGCAGCCACACTGCACAAGGTAGAAAACCCTGGTTCAATTCCTTTGATAATTTTAGAAATCCAAAATGGCGAGTATTTGGGTGAAGATGATATAGAACGTCCAGTAGAGGAAATTGCTTAAGGATGAATAATCCCTCTGTCAATTGGTTGGCTAAAATATTCGCCAAAGTCCCGCTAAGAATCGTGTTGATAGTGCCATTTGTTTTGCAAACTGTGGGATTGGTAACACTGGTGGGCTATTTTTCTTACCGTAGCGGACAGGAGGCTGTGGAGAATCTAGCAGATCAATTGATAACAGAGGTGAGCGATAGCATTGAGCAACACTTAGATAGTTATTTGGGGAAAGCCCAGCAAATTAACCGCACCAATGTAGATGCTTTTGAGTCGGGAATCCTAGACTTAAATGATTTTAATGCCCTGGGAAAATACTTCTATCGGCAGATGCAATCTTTCAAGTTTGCTTATGTTAACTTTGGCACTAAAGAGGGCGGATTTATTGGCGCTGGTTATGGTCCGGGTAATAGGTTGGCAATTGGAGAAATTTCCGGATCTGATCTCAACAACATCCGCGCCTACTCAGTAGATGATCAGGGTAATCGGCTCAAGTTAGAATATACAATAAAGAACCCACAAACAAATAATGCTGCTTGGTATTTAGATGCAGTTAAAGCTCGAAAACCGATCTGGAGTTCAATTTACAGTTGGGGAGATTTACCTGATCGCATCAGCATTTCTGCCAGCACTCCTGTTTATAATCAGCAGAAAAAGTTGCTAGGTGTACTTGGTATTGATCTCGAACTTTCCCAAATTAGTGAATTTCTAAAAAAACTGCATTATGGAAGATCAGGTCATATTTTCATTATCGAACCATCAGGATTGATTGTTGCCAGTTCCGAAGATGAATCTCCCGCTCCCATTATCAATGGTCAAGCTACAAGATTACAAGCCTTGAATAGCTATGAACCCGTAATCCGTGACATAACTCAGGATTTAATGCGGCGGTTTGGTAGTTTACAAGCTATCTCTAAACCCCAACTTTTGCGCCCGTCTTGGTCACAAAAACC
Organism: Dolichospermum sp. OTE_70_metabat_362_sub; assembly: GCA_031374905.1. Lineage (GTDB taxonomy): Bacteria > Cyanobacteriota > Cyanobacteriia > Cyanobacteriales > Nostocaceae > Dolichospermum. Next base: position 329 of record JANMGZ010000713.1, on the reverse strand, counting down.
CTTTGTGAGAGTTACGCCCTACCGCGATGATTACGGCTTAAATTGGCTCGTGGTGACGGTAGTTCCTGAATCGGAATTTATGGCAGAAATTGATGCTAATACTCAAAAAACCTGGTTATTTTGCGGCTTGGCCTTGATAATTGCCATGGGAACAGGTAGTTTGACTGCATACTCCATAGCTAAACCAATTTTACGCTTGAGTCGAGCTAGTCAAGCTATGGCCAAAGGAGTATGGCAAGAGTCTTTATCTGAAGATATAACAATTGCAGAACTCAAGGTTTTAGCCACATCCTTTAACCAGATGTTTGCTCAAATCCAGAAAGCTTTTC
>JANMGZ010000678.1:0-5113 GCA_031374905.1 Dolichospermum sp. OTE_70_metabat_362_sub | reverse complement strand
GCATTGACATATTCTACAGGAATATGAAATTGTTCTTTAAATAACTTCACTAACCTTTCGGGTTCTAGTTTTCGCATGAAACCCTGGTCAATAAATACACAGGTTAGTTGCTCACCAATGGCTTTATATAGAAGAAAGGCCAGGGTAGAAGAATCTACACCACCAGATAATGCTAATAATACCCGTTTACCTCCTACTTTGGCGCGAATTTCCTGAATTGATTCTTCGACGAAAGCGGCTGTTGTCCAAGTTGGTTCACAATCACAGATATGGTAAACAAAGTTACGAATTAAGGCTAAACCACCCTGAGAATGAACGACTTCGGGGTGAAATTGGACACCATAGAGTTTTTTGTCATGGTGAGCGATCGCTGCACAAGGAGTATTATCTGTATGTGCCAGCAATTCAAAGCCTGAAGGCATAGTTGTGACTGAATCCCCATGACTCATCCACATGGTTGTACCTTCTTCAACATTAGTTAATAAGTCTGTAGGGTCATCTATGTATAAAGATGCTTTACCATATTCACCTCGTTCTGCTTTGATAACTTCGCCACCCAATTGATTAACCATGAGTTGCATCCCATAGCAGACACCGAGAACGGGTATTCCCAATTTCCAGATTTCCGGGTCACAATGGGGAGCGTAGTCGCTATATACGGAATTTGGACCACCGGAGAGGATGATTCCCTTGGGGTTAATTTGAGATAATTGTTCGGCTGTGGTGCGATAGGAAAGAACTTCTGAATATACTTGAGTTTCCCGAATACGACGCGCAATTAATTCAGAATATTGAGAGCCAAAGTCTAAAATTACAATTATTTGCTGTTTAAGTTTTCCTAAATTTTCCTCTGTTTGAGGTACTTTTTCGGTTGGTAGAGTCACCGCTGTATTCATAGTATTGAGGGTATGTTGTTAAGGATAGGAAGTCTAAACTATGATTTTTATGATTTTTGTGATTAATAGTGATCACAGATTAATTAATCATCTAAATCAAATTAATCATACAAATCATAGTTAAGATTAATCATACAAATCATAGTTAAAATTAATCATGCAAATCATAGTTAAAAATATTTATTTCGTGGTAATTACGATAATTAATCTTAAAGTTAGCACAATTTTTCCAGTAATATACAACCAGTTTTGCTTTTTACAAGAATTTGGCGATCGCGGTCAAAAAGCACAGAACCGCAAGTTATGATGGTTTTACCTTGTTCATTATGGCTATTCATGTATTCTTGGCAACGGGTATCAATTGTTTCTGCAATTGAGCTATATAGATGATTTACCCAATTACTACCAGTATTCCGATCAAGGTTTCTCAGGTGTTTTAATGCTGCTTCTGCTGTAGGACTGTGAAAAATAACTTGAATATCTGGAGACTGTAAACCTAGCATCGCACAATGGGCGGTTAAAATTTCCCGGCGACCATCAGCCAAATGATGATGAGTGTGAAAAATTCCCCCCGCGAGTTTCATCAATTTACCGTGATAACCAAATAATAAAATTTCTTTGACACCTAGCACATCAGCAGCTACTAACAGTGGTCCCAACCAGTTAGCGGTTTTTACCAGTTGTGCGGGGTTGATACCAAGTTTTTGGGCTAAATCTAAGCCATTTTCCCCAATACAAAATACCAAAGTTGTAAATTGACTAGCTTTATCTGCTAAATCAGTCCGAAAAGCTGCTAATTGATCTGGTGTACTTAAAGGTTGAGAAATCCCTGTTGTTCCTAATAAAGATAGTCCTTCCACTACTCCAAATGCGGAGTTAGAAGTCCGGGCAGCGAGCGATCGCCCCTCTGGTAAAATAATTGTTACCTTGATTTTTTCTGTCGGTTTTAATAATCGCTGTAAATTTTCCTTTAATAACTTTTGGGCATAACCATAAATTGCGGCTTTTCCCTCACCGTTGAGTTGTTTACCAATCCCCTCTCCACCCTGAATAATTACCGCTTCTCCATCCCCATTATACCATTCCACCACAGCCCATACTGGTGTATTTTTCGTTAAATCCAGATTATCACCAGGATCACTGCGAGTAATAGCCAAAGCCTGATTTTCTGATATTCCCGCTGCTTGTTCAATGGGTATTTGGGCAATTTCCGCCGGTTCAAGCAAATTGAGAGAAGCAACATTTAGAAGTTGATTATGGCGTAGCCAATGCAAAGCCGCAACAGCAGCAGCAGCAGCAAAAACAGGCAAAGTGTATCCAGAACGTGACATAGGATAATTAAAAATTAACAATTAAAAATTCAAAAAAACTATTATCCATTATCCATTTACACGCCAACCTCTAATAACAAAACTTGCATCTCTTCCCAAGAAATATTTTTTTGAAGATAACGGGGTGAATCAGGATTATAGGGACTTGCTATGCGGTCAATTGTAATAATTGTAGCTGTATCTGGCAACACTGGGACATCTAGATTAAAAGCAGTTGGACGCATCAAAGAACTAGAAAAGCCTTTAAACACAGCAATTTTATCTAATTCATTATCAATTTCTACAGTGACGATGAGGACTTCTTGCGATCTTTTGACTGTATATTGTTCTAGTCTTTTAGCCACAGAGTTATTCATTGATTATTTCTACTATACATTTGATAATAATTCAGGAATCAGAACTATGATTTGCGTGATTTATTTGATTTATGATGATTAATTAATCAGAAAAATCACAGTTCATAATTTATTCTCATTTTCAAGTGCTTAGTGTGTAGCAGAACGTCCATGTTTATTTAGTTTAACCGCAACAAAGTAACTTAAATAAACTACATAAAATCCTAAAGTCACTATACCCAGAAATCCTAGAAAAGCAGGTTTGCTGTTGTGGTGGAAATAGTCTTTAAAAATTAATGGTGCTTCTAACCAAACGCTACAGTAAGGAGTTTTTAATGCAGTTCCTGAAAAAGCACAACCTAAAAAAGGTAAAAAGGCTATTGCTCCTAAACTACAATAAACTGTTGTTGCCCAACGCCAAGAAGTAAAAATTATTTTTAATGGACTATGGGGATAATAGTCAATCTCATCATTGATATCTACCCAAAACCATAGCGTAATAGGAATAAGAATCCGCGCCATTAAAGCAGAAATAAAACTGACTCCGAAACCACCAATCATCAAGTAGATACTAATAGCTAATAAACTAGCTACTCGCCAGTAAATCATTAATAAGCGTTGTATTCCTTCAGCTTTTTGTACAAATGCCCACATTAAAAGAATTAAAGGAATAACCAGCGTAAATAATAACGCTAATCTATAATCCATCCAAACATAGGGGCGAAACCATACTTGTGTCATAAAGTCAATAAAAAAATAGAAAAATTTGTGAATAGATATTTGATAGCGTAGCGTGGCATTAGCCATTCAACAAAAAAGTTTGTTTGGGGACTTTTTTCCCAAGTGAAAAACGGGGAGTTTATTCCCCGTCTGGTTCAAATCCATTGATTAATGATGCTTAAAACCATTGATATACCAAAAAATTGTCACTTGATAAAAAAGGTATAATTGTTGGTTTTAGTCTTCGTATAGACGGCACTCATCTGCGTCTGGATTGTCATCACAGTATTTCTCTAAAGAGTTTTTGGGCTTGGTTTGACGCTGATGAGAGGCTTCAGCTTGCAGTTCTTCTACGGCATCCCAAGCCGCTGCACATTCAGCGGAATTGCCACCAGAGACATCGCAGACAGCACGAGCTTGTTCAACTTCTTCTTGGATTTTTTCTTGGATGTCGCTGACTTGTGTTTGGGTATTGGTCATGATTGTTTTTGGTTATGTTTTGTTTATACTAGTATAGAAAAAATTTGAAAATTGCAGTTTTTTTCTCTGAGATAACTAGTTTTACACTTTTGGTGATAATTCCGGTGGGTAGTATCCCCCCAATAGGCTTTTTGCTCATTGAGCGAGATATATCTAAAGTATTATCCCATGAATATGATAAGCTGTTATACCTATAAATTGCATGATTTTAATTTTGAATACAGACTTGAAATATCGCTTGCAAGCATCTAATAGATTACTATAAACTAAAATACTCGTTTACAAGCTTAACTTTTTATTGATATGAATTTAATTCTCACTTTATTTCATCTATAGGTTCATCATCGGTGTAATAATTTTTAATTAAGCTTAGAGGTTGTTTGAAAAGTTTAGACTCATACATCTCTGGGCGGTTAGAAACCGCGTCTACACAGGCAAAACCCACACTTAGGCAAATTCGGTAACTACCTGCGTGGGTTTGAAAACCTTAATTCTGTGTTAGTCGTTTGTGTAGTAGTATTGGCGTAGCCATATTATATTCGCCAAGAACTTTTTAAACACCATCTTAGAGATTAAAATTTAATTTCCCAGATATCATTTTATAATTTAACTAAAGTTGATCTCATTCTCACGAGGTTATTATGACAGCTATCACCGTCAACTTAAACCCTATTATCCAATTAAGTGATCAGCAATTTTATCAACTCTGTCGGGAAAATCCCGAAGTCAAATTTGAACGTAATACAAAAGGAGAAATATTGATTATGTCACCAACAGGAGGAGGAACAGGAAAACGTAATTTTGAAATTGGTGTTGAGTTTGGTATTTGGAATCGTAAATATAAATTAGGGGTTTGTTTCGATTCTTCCACCTGTTTTAAACTTCCCAATGGTGCAAATCGTTCTCCTGATGTTGCTTGGATTAAAAAAGAAAGATGGGATTCACTTACAGCAGCAGAACAGGAAAAATTTTCACCAATTGCCCCAGATTTTGTTTTAGAATTAATGTCACCTAGTGATAGTTTGCAGGAAACGCGAGCAAAAATGCAGGAATATATTGATAATGGAGTTAAATTAGGTTGGTTAATTAATCGAAAAATGCGCCAAGTGGAAATTTATCGTCTTAGTAAACCAGTAGAAATATTAGAATTTCCTCAAGAATTATCAGGTGAAGATATTTTACCCGAATTTATTTTAAATATGCAAATTATTTGGAGCTAGGTTGCTGAAATTCAACAACCTGATTATTTTGGTAAGCCATCGTAATTATGATGTTATTATTTGCTGGCACTGACAATTCCTGACCATTGCACCTTTTTTTCCCTTTCTCGACGATAAGAAAAGAAATGTTC
>JANMGZ010000667.1:0-9685 GCA_031374905.1 Dolichospermum sp. OTE_70_metabat_362_sub | reverse complement strand
TTGTTTTAGAGTTGTCAATACCAACAAACTGACATCAAGGGGTAATTGTGCAAATTCTCCCAATTCATCCAAATATACTCGATGAACTTGTTCCGAACTCAAAAGTGCGCGATAGGGGTGAATATCCCCTTGTTCCATACTCCGAGTTGGATAAATTAAGACCGCTTGCCAATCTTGAAAACGTTCCCTATTTCTGTAAAAATAGAGAAATAATTCCCCAAATAACCGCTCATACAGTCGTTCATATTTTTGAAATTGTACCTCACAAAAATAAACAACTCCAGGAGTTTCGGTTTCTGGTGGTAAAAACACGCCGTCAATTTCAAACTTTGGTTCTTTCACCGCTACTGAATCGAAGCGATAATTAGCCGCATTTGCGGGAGGATTTGGCAATAATTCAAACAGTAGGGTTGGATATGTTTGAAATAAATAATAGAAAATAGAGTCACGCCGCATATTGTAATTGTAATCTATCTTCCCTGCAATATTAATATTATATGGTTGGCTTATGCTTTGCTAATTTAAACGCTGATAATAAGAGAATTGTCCCTAAAATTAAATACAGTAAAGAACTTGATACATAATTCAACAAATTGCTGCCAATAAAAGCCCCAATAATTGAACCAGAAGCCATAGAAACAATAAATTTTTGCTCCGATTTAACTTCCTGTAATCGTTGCTGACTTCTGAATTTAAATAAACCCATCATAATAGTAGGAATGCTAATTGCCAGACTCAAACTTCCTGCTAATTTAATGTCAACTCCAAATAGCAAAATTACCGTGGGGATAATCAACTCACCACCCGCTACACCAAGCATACTACTAAATATGCCAATCACAATACCTGCGACAAATCCAATACTAATTCTCAACAAACTTGGCAATTGTAAACTACCAACACTAAATATAAAATTATGCCCAATTAGCACAACACTTAACAAAACCAGAAAAATCACAACAACCCGATTTAAAATGCGTTCATTGATTCGCGTAGCGTAATAAACCCCAACATAAGAACCAATCAGAGATCCAGCTAAAATGTTGATGATTACAGCAAAGTGAGCAACAACATTTTCAATACCAATAACACCGCTGCGAAAAACAAACGAACAGGTAACAGTAACTAAACTAACAATGAGATTGATAATAATTGCCGGAAGAGTGCGATAATTAAAAATGCTAATTAGTACAGGCAACCGAAACTCTGCACCCCCCAAACCGATTAATCCACCCAAAACGCCTACCAAAGCACCCCAAGTAAACGCCCAAATATTTCGCATCCCTATCTCCAAACTTACACTTAAAAAGCGGCATAATGAACATATCTACCACATCCTCAACTCCCTTAGATTTTTACTATCAGCAAATCAAGACGATTATTTTAGCGCGTCAAAATCCCATCACTGGTTTGTTACCAGCAAGTACCGCTATTACTGCTCATGGCGATTATACGGATGCGTGGGTACGAGATAATGTTTATAGTATTTTAGCAGTTTGGGGTTTAGCTTTAGCATATCGCAAATCAGATCATAATCATGGACGCACCTATGAACTAGAACATAGTGTGGTTAAATTAATGCGTGGCTTGTTATTTTCCATGATGAGACAAGCCCATAAAGTTGAAACTTTTAAACATACACAATCTTTATTAGATGGACTTCACGCCAAATACAATACAGCTACAGGTGATATTGTAGTTGGTGATGATGAATGGGGACATTTACAACTTGATGCGACATCTATATTTTTATTAATGTTGGCACAAATGACCGCCAGCGGATTATCAATTATTTTTACATTGGATGAAGTTAACTTTGTCCAAAACCTAGTTTATTATATTGGTCGAGCTTACAGAACACCAGATTTTGGCATTTGGGAACGGGGGAATAAAATTAATCATGGTAGTGCGGAATTAAACGCCAGTTCTTTAGGAATGGCTAAAGCAGCATTAGAAGCAGTAAATGGACTGAATTTATTTGGTATTCATGGTAGTCAAGCCTCAGTAATTCATGTTTTACCAGATGAAATCGCTAGAGCCAGAATTACTTTAGAATCATTATTACCCAGAGAATCAGGTTCTAAAGAAGTTGATGCCGCATTATTAAGTATTATTAGTTATCCCGCTTTTGCTGTGAAAGATGAAGCATTGCGAGAACGCACCTTTAAAGAAATTATTAGTAAATTAGAAGGAAAATATGGTTGTAAACGCTTTTTACGAGATGGACATCAAACCGTTTTAGAAGATGCTGAACGTTTACACTATGAACCTGGTGAACTGAAACAATTTGAGCATATTGAATGTGAATGGCCATTATTTTTCACTTATTTAGTTCTAGATGGATTATTTCGCAATGAACCAGCACAAGTTGAGAAATATCAAGAACTTTTAAAATCATTGTTGGTAGAAGAAAATGGTTTACAGCTATTACCAGAAATTTATTATGTTCCTGAAGAAAATATAGAAGCTGAAAAATTAGATCCTCAGTCTCAGTTAAGATTACCCAATGAAAATATTCCTTTAGTCTGGGCGCAAAGTTTATATTATTTGGGTGAAATGTTAAATGAAGGTTTAATCTCACTAGGAGATATTGATCCTTTAGGTAGACATTTGAACGTAGGAAAAAAGCGCAGTGCGTTAGTCCAAATTGCTTTACTAGCAGAAGACGAAGCGCTACAAACACAATTAGAAGTATATGGAATCGAAACCCAAACACCTACCCAAGTCGCACCAATTCAAATTAGAAAATCTGAGGAACTTTCCCAAATTTATACCCAGATTGGTAGAAATGATCAACTGGGTTTAACAGGCCGTCCGCTGCGAAGACTCAGAAGTTTGACGATATCAAGATTCTTTCGGATTCGAGATCAAACAGTTATCTTTTTACCATCATTTCTAGATTCTCAGCAATTTTATTTAACCCTTGATTATCACTTTTTGGTAGATCAAATTAGAGGGGAATTAGCTTATATCCAAAAATATTGGAGTGATTTAGGTCGTCCGATTTTGACTTTAATGATTACTCGGACAATGCTAGAAACTGGTTCTGAAGCATTATTAGAATTAATGCAAGAACTCAAAGATGGTATTTGTAACGGAGTCCAAGTAAAATTAGGAAAACTCAATCAATTAATGCTGACAGCAGCGATTCAAAGAATTGATTTTTTATCAGATACAATATTGTCTCAGTCTCCAGTTACAAATCGGGGAATTCGTTGTTATTACCTGACTTCCCATTTAGAAAAAAGTTGGTCTTTGGGACATACCCAAGAATTCCAAATGGAATGCGAAACTAACTTAGATTCATTATTAGAATATTTGCGCTCATCAGAAAATATTTATGAGCAAATTGAATTATTGCAAACTTTAACTCGGTTACAGGGTTTAGAATTTGATACAGGATATGCAGGTCCAAGTCATGCTGTTACCGTAGCTGATTTACTGGATGAAGTCTATACCAAAGCCGGAGATTTAGGGCTATGGGCGGTAGTGCGACGGGCTGCGGGTTTACGCCAAATGCTCGATATTGGCTTATCAGACGCGATAACAAGTATTTTGGTTCAAGGTAAGCAAATTGCAGTGGGGAGGGCTTACAGCCAAGCTTCTTTGATAGTTGTTCCCATGTCTGGGAATGAAATTGCTGAGAAAATTAATAACTTCTGTCGTGAGGATATCCGCGATAGAGTTTTAACCCAAGAAATTCTGATTTATCTCGGTGTTTTAATCAAATCAGAACCCGAATTATTTCGCGGATTTATTACATTAAGAGTCGGTTATTTGATTCTTTTAATTACTAGCGACATAGCCAGAGAATTCATCCTTACCCAAGATGAAGCTTATGAAAAATTAATGCAATTATCACCTTTTGAAGTGAAAATGCGGTTGCGTCAAGTGTTAACTGGATATAGTGGCGTGAGTAGTTTATTACGTGAACAGGAATCATTGCACGTCAAACAAAAAGAAAGTGATATTGCTTGGGTTTTACTACCTGTAATTAGTGAAGAAATAGAAGTTCCTGCTGATGGTTGGCGGAGATTTCGTCAAAGAGAAGGCGCATTAAATCGTGTACCCAAGGACTTTTTTAAACAAGTTTGGCTATTAATGCAGCATTGCAAAGGTTTAGTAATTGGTAATAAATTGGAACGGCGGAATCGCTTAGAAAGTGAAGTTATGCTTTCGGAAATGACAGCCGGAGAAAGAAATTTTGCTTTATTAGTGGAACATTTGCTGAATAAAATTGAAGCCCCAGAATATCGCCAAGTGAATGTAGAAGCCTTGATGGAATTAGCTACAATCGTCGCTAATAACCCTAACTTGCAAATTGAAGAATATATAGTTTTAGATGTGTTAATCGGTCACGCAGTCCGGTTAGCATGGTTAGAAACTCATCCCCATCGTAGTGATAATTATGATGAAGATAAAGCTCGTGCCTGGCCATCATTTTATAATAGCTCTCCTCAAGATTGCGCTAATTATATTTTGAAAGCTTTTAGGTTCTTAACGGAATTTGTGGAAGATGTTTAAAATTAAAGCTTTTCCATCACCTTTCATGTAAAACAGGGAACAGAAAAATCAATTATGTAATTATTCTGTTCCAATTTTTATTGTTATCTTGATTAGTTTAGCCTACATTTGGTATACACCAATAAGTTTTTGTATTCTTCAATCTTGTGCATTTTTCCTTGTTTTACAAATGATTCAATTATTGGTTTAGCATGACCCCAGCCAATTGATTTTGTATAGAAGAGAATTTTGCCACCTGGGTTCAATTTATTAAGAAACATCTCTACAAGAGATTCTTCATCGTGATGCAGAAAAGGTGCTTCTTCAGGCATATAAAATTCGCCTATATGAAACAAAGAAATTACATCTAGCATGGGTAAAGAACGGTCTGTCAGAGTGAATATATCTGTACAAAGAACCTTGTAATACTTGGACAGTAGACGATCTTTAAGAGATAATCGGACATATTCTTGATGTTCGGGTGCAGAAGCAGTAATCCCAATAATTTCATTTGGTTGAGAAAATTTCTGATTTTCCAATCCTAGAATATGATGAGAGCCTGTTCCAAAATGGAAGATCGTTTGATCTTGGATATTATGATTTTGTAAATATTCAACTAATTCAATATCACATGGACAACGCTCTGGTTGTAATCCCCAAGATGATTTTTCGCGGTAGTAATCAGCGCCCACCCATTGTGGTAAAACTGGGCGAGAAAAACTCAAAAAATAGTAAAATCTTGCTAAGTGGCGATTTTGAAAAACTATCCCCCGAACGGTTTGTCTAATGCTAGTAACCATGAATTAATAAACCTCAATAGTTTAGAAAAGATGTTTTTGATGTGTTGGATGAAGGGCGTATTAAGTTAAGATGCTATAAATATTCATCAGCAAAACTACAATAAAGCTATATAAAATTAGCTCAATTCACATTTATTGAGCCAAGTAAATTGACATCCCCGATTATTTTTGTAATTGTTATGCTTGATGACGACAGACTAATGATTAGTGATGATCTGCTTGAAGATTTAGTCATCCTAGATGTACAAAATTCATCAAAATCCCTGAAAACCTGCTCTATGTGATTACCCACAAAATACTGGGTGGTGAGATTCTATAACTTAGGCAAGTCTAACATACAGAAAATAAAGCTAACATCAAGTACAGATGAAAGTTTAATTAACTTTTGCCAAGTATAACCAATTAAACCAGTGGTCAGTGGGTAAAGCCGAACCGCAATAATATTAACCATAAAATTAGAAATACTGCGATGACGAGGATGGACAACTTGGGAAATATTTTGATAGCTTGCGTGGCGTAGCCATAAAATATCAACCAGTGTAGGATGGGCATTACCCACCTTACGGATAGTTCAAAAATCAAATGGGAGAGATTTAGGTGATGCTAAGGGTACACCTAATAAACTGAGGTTGAGGACATGACCACCTGTAACTAAATAAACAGGTTCACAACTTGTCCCTAATTGTCTAACTAAAGCACCCAGGCGATCGCGGAATTTGCGCCCCATAGGATAAGCTGGAACTACACCCCAACCTGTTTCTTCTGCCACAAATATGACATCAGCCGCAACTAACGGCAAAATATTCAGAAACTCTGTTACAGTCTTTTCCCAATCTAAATCATCTGTTTCAAGAAAATTAGCCACCCAAGTTCCCAAGGAATCAACCAACAGGCAAGTATTAGGCTGAGATTGAGCCAAAGTAGCAGTTAGTTCCAGAGGAACAGACAGAGTTATCCAATCATGAGGACGGCGTTGTTGATGTTTTTGAATTCGTTGTTGCCATTCTTGATCATCTAAATTTTGTGTAGCTGTGGCAATATAGACGACAGGCTTTTCTGAATTTATAGCTAACTCTTCTGCCCATTCACTTTTACCACAGCGGGCTGCACCTGTCACCAAAATCACTTTACTCATCATTTGATTATATAATGTTTAAACAAGAGGAATACACAAGCTAAATAAAGTATCCCCACAGGGAAGCAAGCGACATTTGCCAGTTTGAGAAAAAATTCATTCTGTACTCCTGAATTCTTTCTTGATAAAGACCATAAATTTTAGGATATCTTTATGAAACCAGGGTTAAAACGGATCGAGGCAACATTACATGATCTAGGAACTCGCAGTGATGATGTCACTACAGAAATAGGTGATCAAACCAAACGTTCTTTTTCCTTTCGCGTTAGTATCCGTCCCCACGAAACTACAGTAGAAACTGATAATAATAACTTAGAAACAGATCCAGTTAGTCATGAAACTCCAGAGGCAAATTTATTTCCTCACCATGATTCTGTACAAGCTTTTCCAGCCCAAGATAATGGAGAGAAAACGCCAAATCTGCCTAAATTTAAAACTCCTTCCTTTAGCAATCATCGTCATGGTGCTAATCCAGCGCTGGCTATGAATATGCTCCAAGAAATTCAAGAAAAAGTTGCTAGTTGGCAAATAGAACTAAAAAAAATAGTACAACATATTCAAGATATTTACTTAGAAGGTCCAATTATTAATGGTTGGTTAGAATCCAATGCCCAAGAACCAGAAACATTTGGAACAGCAACACTACGCCATGCTGAAGTAGATCGTCTGATGGACTATGTAGAAGAAATTTGTGCTAATGGTGAAAAAGAATCTTATAAACCATTACACACTGACTACCGACTATGCGGCATAGATAAAGCCGGTCAGGTATGGTCTCGTCCTTGTCCAGTCGAACAAGTTCCTAGTGTGAGTATAGCGATCGCTCGTCACCAAAGATTACGGCAACTTTTAGGACGCAAACAAGACCTAGAAAATCGCCTAAGTCAATTAGCGGAAACTTTGGTCATGTTACATAGTCATATTCAGCAAAGTTGAAATATTTTCTCAATGATCAAAAATACAGTAGCCATAGAGCAAAAATTATGCTACTGTAAAATTACATCGTGAAATTTTACTAATAAAAACTATGCGACTTAAACGCTGGGAATCCCCACGTCGAGAAGGCAGAAACGATAAAGGCCGAGGTGGTTCTGCTAGGAAACGGCAACTGAAAAAACAAAGACAGATGCTCAGACAGAAACTCAAAGAAAATCAAAAGCCAAATGATCATCACAACAATAACCAGGGAGAAGTTGAACTTCTCCCTATTTTTTTGCTCTTGTTTTCACTATCTAAGTATTGTAGGGTGGGCATTGCCCACCAAAACCTTCATCAGCTAGGTATCGCCCACCCTGCTGATATGAGAAACTATTGCACAATGCCTTTTTCAAATGTTTTCTCTGTTAATTTAAAAGTAGTTAATAAAAAATTTACTTAAATAGGAACTTGCAAATGATTATTGTTATGAAGGTTAATTCCCCACAGGAAGAAATAAATCGGATTGCCACAGAACTATCTAGCTGGGGACTAACACCAGAAAAAATTATTGGCCAACATAAAGTAGTCATTGCTTTAGTCGGTGAAACTGCGGATTTAGATCCACCCCGAATTCAAGAATTGAGTCAATGGATTGAGCAAGTATTACGAGTGGAAGTACCCTACAAACGGGCTAGTCGTCAATTCCGTCATGGACAAGCTTCAGAAGTGGTGGTAAATACTCCTTACGGTGATATAGTGTTTAGTGAAAATCATCCTTTGGTAGTTGTCGCTGGACCCTGTTCAGTGGAGAATGAAGAAATGATTGTGGAAACGGCGCTGCGGGTAAAGGCGGCTGGGGCTAAATTTTTACGGGGTGGTGCATATAAGCCCCGTACTTCACCTTATGCTTTTCAAGGTCATGGTGAAAGTGCTTTGGAATTGTTAGCTAAGGCGCGAGAAGTCAGCGGACTAGGAATTATTACAGAAGTAATGGATACGGAAGACTTGGAGAAAATTGGCGAAGTTGCAGATGTGATTCAGGTCGGGGCGAGAAATATGCAGAACTTTGCCATGCTGAAGAAAGTTGGAGCGCAGCCTAAACCCGTACTGTTAAAACGCGGTATGGCGGCAACCATTGAAGATTGGTTGATGGCGGCTGAATATATTCTAGCAGCGGGTAATCCCAATGTGATTTTGTGTGAACGGGGAATTAGAACTTTTGATCGTCAGTATACTCGCAATACCCTGGATTTATCCGTGGTTCCTGTGTTGCGGAAACTCACGCATTTACCAATCATGATTGATCCTAGTCATGGTGTGGGCTGGTCTGAGTTTGTTCCTTCTATGGCTATGGCAGCGATCGCTGCGGGTACAGATTCGTTAATGATAGAAGTACATCCCAATCCAGCTAAAGCCTTATCGGATGGACCCCAATCTTTAACCCCAGACCTTTTTGATAAATTAATGTCAGAATTGGCAGTGATCGGCAAAGTCATGGGACGCTGGATACATTAACGCTTCCCATTCGGGTTTTAAAATAAACTCAGGGCGCAGACCCTGCGCCCCTACAGTAAGATGTCAGTGCTTTCTAACGCTGTTTCATCTAGGCTTTCCTTGACCCTGCGGATTGGTAAGTTAGCAATTAAAGCCGTTGTCCGTTGGCTGCTTTCTAGGGAAAACTCTAAACCATCTGTTTCTATTTCTACATAGCGACAAACGATTTCCAGGATTTCCTGACGCATTTTTTCTAAGGTTTGGGGGTCTAAGTCCGTACGATCATGAGAGATTACCACTTGCAGACGACGTTTAACATCATCGCGGCTGTTATCGGGACTACGAGCAAAAAATTTTTCTAAAATTTCAAGAATCATTGCGGGTATGTGTAAGGCAGAAACACTGGCAAGTAAATTAAACAATCTTTGACCACAACATCTTTCTCAAGCGGGAGAAGATGTTTTTATTAGATGAGTCAAGCTCAAGAAATTCGACAGTTTCCCCTTCCAATCTCCGAGCAATATTCTCAAAAGCGATCGCAGCCAAAGAGGGAGTATCTGATAATACTAAAGGTTCGCCACGGTTGGTAGAGACGATCACCCGCTCATCGTCGGGGATCACTCCAATTATCGGGATGGCGAGAAGTTCCTGAACATCCTGTACAGACATCATATCATTTGCCTGTACCATTGCTGGTCTAATCCTGTTAACTATTAAGTTAATCTTTTTTACACCTTGGGCTTCGAGTAATCCTACTACTCTGTCAGCATCGCGGACGGCAGAAATTTCAGGGGTGGTAACAATCAGTGCTTCTTTAGCTGGTGCAGTAGCATTT
>JANMGZ010000661.1:0-11877 GCA_031374905.1 Dolichospermum sp. OTE_70_metabat_362_sub | reverse complement strand
CTCTTCCTTCTGAACTCCTGACTCCTGAACTCCTATATTTTATGAATAATCGGTATATTATTTTTCACAAACCCTATGGAGTTTTAAGCCAATTTACCCAAGAAAGTCCCAAACATATCACCTTAAAAGAGTATATAGATGTTCCTAATGTCTATCCTGTAGGGCGTTTGGACTGGGATAGTGAAGGGTTACTTTTATTGACAAATGATGGACAGTTACAACATCGTTTGGCTCATCCACGTTTTGGTCATCAACGTACTTATTGGGTGCAAGTGGAACGTATTCCCGATATTGATGCAATTTATCAGCTAGAAGCTGGGGTGAAAATTCAAGACTACCGGACTCGTCCTGCTCAAGTTAGGTTATTGTTAGAAGAACCATCTGTTAGTCAACGCATTCCACCCATTAGAGTTCGGAAAAGTATTCCCACGGCTTGGCTAGAAATGACACTAACTGAAGGGAAAAACCGCCAAGTCCGTCGCATGACTGCTACTGTGGGTTTTCCCACTTTACGGTTAATTAGAGTAAGTATTGCTAATGTTCAATTAGATGATTTAGCACCAGGACAATGGCGAGAACTCACTCCCTTAGAACTCACAAGGCTAAATCATGCCCAGGAAAACTAGATAACGGTACTGTAATATCAGTATACATATTTTATAAATGCCATTTAATTCTCCGGTGAAACCACAATATAAGTTTAAGTCTACTGTAGGGCAGTCACCTAATTGTGGAACTTGGGAATGTTAGTGCATAGAAGCACCTTACCAGAAAAATGAAGGAACTTCCATTATGCTGATTTGCCCGCAATGTAAATTTGAAAACTCGGATAGTAACAAGTTTTGTCAAGGCTGTGGTACATCCCTAGCCCATAAAGTTTGCGCTGAATGCAGTTCTGATGTGGCTTTAAATGCACAACATTGTCATAAATGTGGTGCAGAATGTGGTGTCATTTGGTATGCTCTTGTTGCTCAGACCAGAGATAAGGCAAAAAGCAGTGAATTTATTCAAAATACAGAAAATTTTTCACATGAGATCAGTGATTCTGATCCGTGCTTAAAATTTATCTTAGATTCCTATTTAGATCCGCAGCAGCGTTATCGCTTATTGGAATCTGTACCAGCTTCAGAAATGATTGCGGGAGATAAATTGGTAGAATTAAGGGTTTTAGATTGCCAACCTTACCAAGTATCACCAATTGATACCATCTGTCAGCATGAAACCAACTTGACTACAAATACAATTCCTGATCTGGCAGAAGCTTATCTAAAATTACAGGTAGAGATGCACCCAGCAATCCCCAAGATTCACGATGCTTGGCAGCAAGATTATTTTCAAGTAGTCTTGTTGGAAGATAGGTCTAATTGGCCAATGTTGATTGATGTGTGGCAACAAGACACGACCAGTTTACTACAAATTGTCTATTGGTTTTATCAGATGACTCAACTTTGGGAGTTGCTAGAAAATGTGAGTTGTCGTCAAAGTTTGTTAAAGTCGTCAAACTTGCGTTTGGATGAAGACCAAGCTTTGGTATTACAAAGGTTATATGTAGAGCCATTGGTCCTGACACCACAATCATCCCCAGTTTTAGGTTTTACAGAATTACCACAGGATGATAAACAAGCTTTAACTCTGAAAAGTTTAGGTCAGATGTGGCAAACTTTGTTTAGGGAATCCCAACGCCCTAAATTTGTCACTGTGATGCAGATGCTGGAGGATATGGACTCTGGGAATATTCAAACTTTGATACAATTGCGATCGCGTTTAGAAGAAATAGCCACAGAAATAGAGGAAATATCTCCTCAGGAAAAACCCAATTTTTCTTCAACTGTCTTGCAACCTGATGGTGAGACAGAAATCAAAAATGATGATGCCCCAACTATGGTGCTATCCATGCAGCTAAGTAGTGTGGAATACGTAGCATATACAGATGTTGGTCGTCAACGCAATCATAATGAAGACTATTTTGGTGTTGATAGCAAAGTCCACAAACTAGAAGTACCGAGAGATAGTATAATTACAGCCAAAGGTTTATATATTCTTTGTGATGGTATGGGTGGTCATGCTGGAGGTGAATTAGCGAGTGAATTAGCTGTGAAAACTATCCGTCAATACATCCAAGAAACCTGGGTAGATAAAGAATTACCGCGAAAGGAATGTATCCGTCATGCGGTTTACTTAGCTAATCAAGCTATTTATGAGCTTAACCAACAAGAAGCCCGTTCCGGCATTGGGCGCATGGGTACTACTTTAGTCATGCTGTTACTTCAGGATAATCAAGCAGCAATTGCTCATGTAGGAGATAGTCGTCTTTATTGTCTGACTCGCAAGCAAGGACTAGAACAAATAACTATAGATCATGAAGTTGGTCAACGAGAAATTGCTAGAGGTGTAGAACCTAGCATCGCTTATGGACGTGCAGATGCTTACCAACTTACCCAAGCTTTAGGACCACGCAATGAAAATTCCCTCAATCCGAGTGTAGAATTCTTTGATATTAATGAAGATATGCTTCTGGTGTTAGTATCAGATGGTTTATCAGATAATGATTGTCTAGAGACTCATTGGCAAACTCATCTCCAACCTTTACTTAGTTCTGCTAGTAATTTAGGAATTGGTATTCAAAATTTAATTGAGTTGGGTAATGAACACAATGGACATGACAATATTACAGCTATACTAGTCCGGGTGAAAGTCCGACCATCTCAACAAAATTGCTTCGGAAATTAGTTTTTGATCTTAGATTTTAGGTTGTATTGTGATTACTTTGACCCTATTAGAAAAATCACAGAAAACACCGCCTAAACAGTGGTGCTTTGAGGGTTCTACCGTCATTCGCATTGGTCGAGCGGTAGATAATCACGTTATTTTGGCTGATAATTTGGTTTCTCGATATCATTTAGAACTGAAATTAGTTAGTAATGCCAGTGGAGATAATTGGGAGCTAAGTAGTCAAGGGACTAATGGCACTTTGCTCAATGGCTCTTTAGTAACTAAGTGTATCATTCCTAATAATTCTTTACTGCAATTAGCTCAGGGTGGTCCTTTACTCAGGGTACAAATTCAGGAATTAGCCTCTGTAATTATCCAGCCCTCACAGTTAGAGGGTAGTGAAATCAGTCAGGAGATGACACAAGCATCTTCCAACACTGGTTGTACCCACGAAGGGAATCATGCCAACAATGTATTTTGTGTTCACTGTGGTCAACCCATTTTGGTACAAAAGACTATTCGCCATTATCAGGTATTACGCACTATCGGCAAAGGTGGTATGGGTACTACCTATTTAGCTTGGGATGGTGTCGGTGAAATTACAGGTGTGCCACAATTGCTGGTAATCAAACAGATGAACGCTGATATGGTGAAAATTCCCAAAGCTCAAGAGTTATTCATCAGAGAAGCTAGTATTCTTAAGCATCTTAATCATGCCGGGGTTCCCAAGTATTATGACTTCTTTGTGGAAGACGGTAAAAAATACTTGGCTATGGAATTAATTCACGGACAAGATTTAGACAGACGGATTCGGTCAACTGGACCTGTAACACCCAAACAGGCGATCGCTTGGATGGTGCAAACTTGTGATATTCTGGATTATCTTCATCATCAAGAAATACCACTAATTCACCGGGATATTAAGCCGGCTAATTTGATGGTGCGAAGTGCTAATAATAGTATTGTTGTTTTAGATTTTGGTGCTGTGAAGGAAATTGGCACAAAACCTGGCACAAGAATCGGCGCTGAAGGCTTTTGCGCTCCTGAACAGGAACGAGGACAACCTCTTACTCAATCTGATTTGTATGCTATTGGTCCAACGTTAATTTTCTTATTAACCGGAGAAAATCCTTTAAAATTTTATCGGCAAAAAGGACGTAGTTTTCGGTTTGATGTTAAAGCTATCCCAACAATTAGTGATCAATTGAGACAGGTAATTGATTGCGTTACCGAACCTTTACCACGCGATCGCTATCATACTGCAAAAGATTTGGCTCAGGCATTAATCTCCGTCAGCAGTTAGCAAAATCTGGTTAGCGGTTAAGTTCAATTGGGGAAAAATATGGGAAATTATTGGATCATTGTCTCTAAATTGGTTAATTTCATATTCATCACCAATCAGAGAACAAACTGATATAGTAGGTTGTTTTGGTTCACCAACGAATTTAGCAGCGCCAAAAGGTTGATAATCAACAATCCAGTATTCTTTGATTCCCATTTCTTCATAATCACTATATTTTCTATAGTAATCAACTCGCCAATTGCTACTCACGACTTCAATGATTAATGGCACAGAATCACTTTGAGTTACCGTTGATGTTTTTTCCCACAGGGCTTCATTGACTAGGTTTGTGGAATTTATCAACAAAACATCTGGACAATAGGCTGATTGCCTTGTTGGTGGTTTAACTAGGGCTTGTTTGGGAATAAAATAGGGAAGATCAAGTCGGTCAAACTCAACTGTGAGTTTTCTGGATAAAAACCCGGTTCTGCTTTCATGTTTTCCTAATGGCGGATTCATCTCAATAATTTCCCCATCATGCAGTTCATAAAATCCGCCTTCTGGTTTCCAGTTAATAAACTCTTCAAAAGTTACTAACTCAGTTTTAGGTAAGGTTTGAACCATAATTTACCTACCTTGATAAAAATGCTTGGGCGTGTGTTTTGATACTGAATCCGATATCTTTATTGTGCTAAATCTATAATAGAAGTACGGCGAAATTCCACCTACCATAAAAACAAGGATAAAGTGTTATCGTTGCGAAGGTAGGCGTATTTGCGCCAAGCTGGAATAGATATAGCTGATCTAATTTAGATGTCTAATCGTCGTCCCACTTTTCTACTGCTAATAAATCACCAATTGGATCTTGGGTGCTAAATCCAAAGTCTAGCAATTCTTGTTTCCAATGCTGCCATTCATCGCCATAGAGTAAGGCAATTTTCCAAATCCTATCATTGGGTTTGATAATATTGGATTCTACGAGTGATTGCACGTTGCGCTGCAATTTCACCATTGGGTGAATTACTTGCTGAATCATAAACTCGGTGTATTTCAGATTTTTGTGTGTAAATGCTTGATTGAAACAGCTTTCCGGTTGCAATTATTACCTGCGCGTAGAGCAATTATAGTTTGGCAAAGCTAGTTCTAACTTCCCCACTATACCATAACTAACAAGAGTAAGTTGCTTGGGAATTCGGTTTTGTACGGTAATTACTACTAGTGAACGCTATTTACGCTGAACGGTCGTAGCAAAATCCAGTTTACAAGGTTTTTAAGCTTGTCATCGCCATGATAACGCAACTAGAAAAAATTGACACGAATTTCTCAATTTTAATTGTGGGGTCAATGTAAATCGGTAATGGGTAATGGGTAATGGGTAATTTTCATTTATTTCTTCCTTCTTATTTTTATTCTTCTTTATCTTTCTTCTTCTTCTTCATTCTTCCTCCTGACTCGGTGACTCCTGACTCCGAACTCCTATTTACCAATATCTTCATTCCAAAGTTCCGGGTTGGTTTCAATAAAATCACTCATCATTTGTTTACATTCATCTAAATTTAAATCTACTACTTCCACACCGTGAGATACCATAAACTCCCTCGCACCGGGGAAAGTCTTTGATTCTCCAGCAATAACTTTTTTAATGCCAAATTGTACCACAGCACCAGCACACAAATAACAAGGCATTAATGTAGAGTAAAGTATTGTCCCCCGATAGTTACCAATTCTACCCGCATTGCGGAGGCAGTCAATTTCCGCATGAGTGACAGGATCACCATCTTGTACGCGCTTATTGTGTCCTCGTCCGACAACTTTACCATCCTTAATCAGCACAGAACCAATAGGAATTCCCCCTTCTTGTCTACCTTGTTGAGCTTCACAAATTGCAGCATTCATAAATTCATCCATTTGTCAATACTCCTGATATAAAAAAATAACTCTTATGGATACTTGCCTGTGGAAAAACTGTGGAAAAACTATCTTAGCTTTTTACAAAGTTATGATATTTCATGAAACTGATAAATAATAAATTCAAGTTTTCCACAGCTTTTTCCCAAAAAATCAGATTTTTACGGCAATTTTAAATAAAAATTAATCATTTATTATATTTTTCTTAAAATTTGGACTAAATAGACAAGGTTTTAATTTGATAAATTTAGTTTCTTGGTTGTGGAAAACATCAAGAAAGTTAATTCTATTTTTGCGAACGAGTAGCCATTTGGATGCGATCGCTCAATTGGTGTAAAGTTTGAATTAAAGTTTGATCACTCTCTTGTAACTGGGTAATTTTCTCACAACTATACATCACTGTCGTATGATCTTTACCACCAAACTCCTCACCTATTTTCGGTAAACTTAGATTTGTAAGTTGTCGCATTAAATACATTCCGATTTGTCTAGCCCAACTAATTTCTCGACGACGGGAATTACTTTTTAAGTCCTCAATAGAAACATTTAAAGCATCAGCGACTATATTTAAAATTATCTCTGGAGTTGCTGCTATTTTCTGGCTAGGAGTTCCTAGAATGGGAGCAAGATTTTCCACAGTCATAGGTAAACCCCAAATCGAAATATAAGCCAAAGCCCGAATTAACGCCCCTTCCAACTCTCGAATATTAGAAGTACAATTAGAAGCAATATATTCAACTACCTCCCGTGGTAAACGAATATTTTCATACTCAGCTTTTTTCTGCAAAATTGCCATTCTAGTCTCTAAATCAGGAGTTTGAATGTCCGCAATTAATCCCATGGAAAACCGTGAACAAAGACGCTCTTGTAAACTGGGAATTTGATTAGGAGGACGATCTGAAGCAATTACAACTTGTTTACCTGCCTCATGTAAAGTATTAAAAGTATGAAAAAATTCTTCTTGAGTATATTCCTTTCCTTCAAGAAATTGTATATCATCAACCAACAGCATATCAGCAGCCCGATAATGTTCTCGGAAAGTTTGCATACTATCCTGACGAATAGCAGTAATTAAATCATTTGTAAACTGCTCCGTAGAGACATAAAATATTTTAGAATTAGGACAGATTTGCCAACGATAATTACCAATAGCTTGCATTAAGTGAGTTTTCCCCAAACCCACACCACCACATAAAAATAACGGATTAAATTCCCTCCCCGGATATTCAGCTACAGCTAATGAAGCAGCATGAGCCATGCGATTGTTAGCACCGACAACAAACCGCGAAAAAATATATTTAGAATTTAGATCTGAAGTCTTTTGAGTATTTAGAGGAGCATTTGCCAAATTATGATTTATTGGTGATAATTTTTCTCCTACTTCCTGTTTACCTAAATCAGACACTTCCTCATCTTCAACTACAGTAATATAAATTTCGATTGGATAACCCACAATATCTTGGACTACATTAGCAATAGTATGAATGTAATACTTCTGAAGCCAATTGCGAGCAAAAGGATTAGGAGCATATATTACCAAGCAGTTGTTTTCTAGCTGCTGTGCTTTAGCCGTCTTAATCCAGGTTTCAAAGGTAGGAGGAGCTAACTCTAACTGTAAACGCTCTAATACATGATTCCACAAACCATCTATGGGAATTTCCATTCACACCACCTTTATCCGTAATTCGTCATTCCTAATTCGTAATTACTTACAATGAGATTCCCGACTTCTGATCTCAATTCATAATTTATTTACAAGCTAAAAAAAGAAGTCGGGAATCTGGACTACTGTCAAGATAGATAAATCAAATAGGAGGCTATATAATCATTTTGATAAAAACCAGGTAGCTAATATCCTATCATCTACTAACGAATACGGAGCGATAATCAGATCATGAAGATTAATAATCATAACCTAGCAGGCAAAAATATTAATACTAGATTTTTACGGCAAAACTTGGGAAATAAGGGTAAAAAATGGATTACAGTCTGTGGTGTAGCGGTTCTTATGCTCGGAGGTTGTACTAGTCTCAAGAAAAACGCCTCACAAATCGAACCTAGTAATGCTCAACCACAAAAAACTTCTGCACCCACCACAGAAATTGCTCCTCCCGCGATTTTCTCCTCTTCGGGAGATCCTAACTTTGTTGTCAAAGTAGTACAAAAGGTTGGAGGTGCAGTTGTTCGCATTGATTCAACGAGAACTGTCACTACTCAAGCTCCCGGCGAATTTTCTGATCCCTTTTTTCGCGGCTTTTTTGGGAATAGAATCCCTTCGCAACCCAGAGAAAGAGTAGAAAGAGGTAGCGGTTCTGGATTTATCATTAATTCATCTGGGCAAATTTTGACCAATTCCCACGTTGTAGATGGTGCTGATTCGGTAACAGTCACCCTGAAAGATGGGCGAATTTTTAAGGGTAAGGTATTAGGTGAAGACGCAGTAACTGATGTGGCTGTAATTCAAATTGACGCGAATAACTTACCTAGCCTAGCTTTAGGGAAATCTGATACTTTACAACCAGGAGAAGCAGTTATTGCTATTGGTAATCCTTTGGGTTTAAATAATACTGTTACCTCTGGAATTATCAGTGCCACAGATCGTTCTAGTAGTGATATTGGTGCTAGTGATAAGCGTGTTGATTATCTGCAAACAGATGCAGCAATTAATCCTGGAAACTCCGGTGGACCATTACTAAATGCCCGTGGTGAAGTCATTGGGATGAATACAGCAATTATTCAAGGCGCTCAAGGTTTAGGATTTGCTATTCCTATTAATACTGCCCAAAAAATTGCCGAGGAACTAATTGCTAAAGGTAGAGTTGATCATCCCTATTTAGGCATACAAATGGTCACATTAACACCTGAAGTTAAAGAAAAAATAATTGCTAGATTTGGCGATAAAATAAATTTATCTGCAAATGAAGGCATTCTCTTAGTTAGGATTGTTCCTAACTCACCCGCAAGCATGGCTGGATTACGTCCGGGAGATGTTATTAAAAGTATTAATAATCAACCAGTTTTGAAAGTTGATGAAGTCCAAAAATTAGTAGAAAATAGTAAAATTGGCATTCCTCTCCAAGTGCAAGCCGAGCGGAATGGGAAAATTTCTCAATTTCTGGTTAAACCTGCACCTTTACCAATTAACAAAGAAAATTGATATTTAATTATTGGTCATTACTCATTGGTTATTGGTCATAAAAATCAGACAATAAAAGACTTTCAATCCTATTTTCTATTCCCTGTTTTAAAAATGAACGAATTAGCACCAATTATTAAATTAGGTCATCCGATATTACGGCAAAAAGCTGTTTCGGTTGAAAATATCCAAGATAAGAAAATTCAAAATTTCATTGATGAATTAATTACTTCAGTTGCTCAAGCTAATGGTGTGGGAATTGCTGCCCCACAAATAGCTGCATCTTACCGTTTATTTATCGTTGCCTCTCGACCTAATGCTAGATATCCCTATGCGCCAGAAATGCAACCTACCGCCATGATAAATCCCCGAATCATTGCCCATTCTTCAGAGATGGTTAAAGGTTGGGAAGGTTGTTTAAGTGTACCGGGGATTAGGGGTTTAGTTCCTAGATATCAAACCGTTGAAATTGAATATACAGACCGTAATGGGAATTTACAAACGCAAGAGTTAACTGATTTTGTCGCCCGAATTTTTCAACATGAGTATGATCATTTGGAAGGATTAGTATTTTTAGATCGTGTAGAAAACAATCATGATTTAATTAGTGAGGAAGAATATCAGAAATCGGTGATTGGTAATGGTTAATTTTCTTCTTCTTCTTCTTTCTTGCTCCTGAATACTGGGCGCAGTCCCTGCGCCTTATCTCCAAATTAAATCTGTGTTTGCTTGTGGATTTGTGAATACTGTGAATACTGTGAATACTGGGCGCAGGCCCTGCGCCCCTACGCTCCTTTGAGCTATGAGAATCCTAATTTTTCTAAGACGGGTTTTGTAGATACAATATGTCTTTCTAAACCGAGTTCTTTGGGACTTACACCTAGAGATAAAGCAATCAATTGGGGTAAGTGTAAGATTGGTAAACCTAATTTTTGTCCGATGACTTTTTCTACTTCTGGTTGACGAGAATCTAAATTTAAATGACACAGAGGACATGGTGTCACAATACAGTCAGCACCCTTAGCTAAGGCTTCTTGAATATGATTTCCGGCCATTTGGAAAGATTCTGTTGTCGCGTAGCTGGATAAAGGCCAACCGCAGCATTGAGTTCTGCCACGATAATATATAGGTGTCGCCCCTACAGCCCGAAATACATTTTCCATCGCTTCGGGTTGAAAAGGATCGTCATAAGGCATAGATTTTTGAGCGCGCAGCAGATAACAACCATAAAAAGCTGCACATTTTAATCCACTTAATTTTTTTGTGACCCGCTTGGTAATTTCCTCTAAACCGTAATCTGTGACTAAAGCATAAAGAAGATGTTTAACTTCTGTACTTCCCTGATAAGGAGAACAACCTTCTTTTTCTAATAAACCATTCACTTTGTGGAGATAGTCGGGGTTTGTTGACTGACATTCTTTTAACCGTTCATCAACATGACCGATTACACCCTGACAGGTGCTGCAATGGGTGAGCAAAGGCAGGTTTAATGACTCTGCTAAAGCAATATTTCTGGCGTTAACGGTATCTTCTAATAGTTGAGAATCTTCTTTAAATGTACCAGAGCCACAACAAGTGGCTTTTTTGAGTTCAATCAATTCAATACCCAAGGCTTGGGTGAGAGATTGAGTTGATATATACAGTTCCCGACAAGCCCCTTGAGCTACACAGCCTGGATAATAAGCGTATTTTAGCGTTTTAGATAGCATAAAAGTATATTCGATTTACTGTTTAGAGGTGATGAGGATTTATTGCTAGTTAATTGGGTTATTAAACCTTTATGTCTTATTTTCAGGATCTCTTTCATCTTTAATCCCCAGTTTTAATGATAGAACCTATGCTCAGGTTCACCCTTTCCGATAAGATGTATATGCCCAAAAAAAATTTTGTTCATTTAGAGCAAATCATAGCAACTTGTTAAGGACTTTTATTTATGAGCCAAGCAGAAACTTTTGATAAGGTTAAAAAAATTATCGTTGAGCAACTTAGTGTAGATGACCAGAATAAGGTTACACCACAAGCCAGTTTCCTTGATGATTTAGGCGCTGATTCCCTAGATACAGTTGAGCTAGTCATGGCTTTGGAAGAAGAATTTGATATCGAAATTCCTGATGAAGCGGCTGAAAAAATTCTCACTGTCAAAGACGCTGTGGATTATATCAATAGTCACTCTCCTACATCTGCCTAGTTAAGAAATAATTTGATGCAAGCGGGTTTAAATAGATATTTCAACAGATATAGATTAACTGAATAAACCCGCCTGTACATGAGTGTTGAGTGTCTAAACTGTAAGTTTGACTTCAAGAAAAGCCCCAAAATTCTCTAAATATTGAGCAAAAAATATCCTCTTGACTAAGGATACTTATCTCGGATCTCAGCACTCTTAATTGTTTCCCCCTGCTGCTTTTTCGCCATATTTAATGCAATCATGACAGACTATAAACGTAATCGCGTTGTTGTAACAGGTGTGGGCGCGATTACACCCATTGGTAACACACCAGATAAGTATTGGGAAGGATTATTAAGCGGAAGGAATGGGATTGATTATATCACCGCCTTTGATGCTTCTAAGCATAGTTGCCGCATTGCTGGTGAAGTCAAAAACTTTGATCCACACACTTACTTGGATCGCAAAGAAGCAAAGCGAATGGATAGGTTTGCCCAATTGGGTGTATCGGCAGCTATTCAAGCTGTTGCTGATTCAGGATTAGTAATTAATGATCTCAACGCTGAACAAGTTGGGGTGATCATCGGTTCTGGTATTGGTGGGATTAAGGTATTAGAAGACCAACAAACCGTTTATTTAGATCCTAAAAAAGGTCCTAGTCGTTGTAGTCCG
>JANMGZ010000607.1:0-12576 GCA_031374905.1 Dolichospermum sp. OTE_70_metabat_362_sub | reverse complement strand
AAACCAAAGCCTACGAGTTACAATTTAACTCAGCAGCTTTAAACCAATATCTGGGATTATTCAAACAACCATTTCAACCATTAAATATCCCTGATTGCATATTATTAGGTACAGCAGACATTCGCCAAGCTTACCTAGCTGGTCTTGCTGATGCAGATGGATGTCATTCTCAAGGAGTTTTAGTTGCTTCAATTCACGAGAGATTTTTACAGCAAATTCAAGCACTTTACGCATCCCTGGGAATTACAACCCGGATGTGTAGTTCAATTCGCAAGCGGACTGGCAAATGGGAAGGCGAATTAGTCACAGTTGGTGCAGCCGCTTATGAGTCTGTTGAAAACTGCTTTGAAAAATATTCCCTTCAGTTTTCCAATCAAAAACGTCAAACCCCGAAATCATTTAAAGATCATGGTTTTCCGAAAACTATGGTTCGTCCAATTATTAACTCCTACCAATATGGATGGAGTAATAGTCAGGAACAAATGATACTCCATACCTTGAAAAAATATCTTCCTGAAGCGACTGAATTAGTTCCAGTCAAGGTTTTAGGAGTAGAAATGAATGTACGGACTGCACAAACCTATGATATTGAAGTTGCCAATATTCACGAATTTGTGTGTGAAGGTATTTTAGTTTCTAATAGTGCCGGTATGCGTCAATTCGTTTCTGAAGATAAACAAGGCGCAACTGCCAAAGATAACTTATGGCAGCAAGATACAGAAGGCAACTGGCGTATAGATCCAGAGCGTGATTCTCTGAGAATGGCAAACCATACGAGAGTATTTCACCGCAAACCAACCTTAGAAGAATCTATTGCAGCAGTTCAAAAGCAGTATTATAGTGGTGAAGGCGCAATTCAATGGGCTGGTGAAGCAGTTGCTAGAGCTAACATTGATTTATTAAATACACCAGAACTGAAAAAAGACTTTTTGCAAGCTTATGAGCAAGGGAAAGCTCAGTATTGGATAAAAAAATACTATCCTGAAATTGGTGCTGATGAGCTAGAGCATAGAATAGGTAGGTTTGGCTTAAATCCGTGTGGTATTTTATAATACTTGCCTCACGTATAAAAATCAGGCAAAATCGGTGAAAGCTGAGAACAAAGTCGTCTTTTATATAGATTTGCAGGTTTTCCACAAACTTATATAACAAGATTTACTTGCTAATACCGAGGTAACTGGATACCACCAGCACCGTAGAGCGTAGGGGATGAGCGATAAGGAAGCAATAACTCCCCCAAGAGTGCCTGACGCTACAAAGCGAAAATGTACGCCGAGCTTGATTGAATTAAGTTGTTACAACTTGTGACAACCTCGAAAATCAAGAACTAGAGGATAAAAAGCCTTTAGGATAACAAAACTGGAGATTATTGGTGCTAACTTCCACTGTAATTTGTCTGAGGTACACTTAAATCAACTCGACCCCGACAACTATAAAGAACAAGAAGAGGCATTTACCGCTGGTGCGCTTTCTGTCGTCGCCCTGTTAAATCACCAATTCCTTGAACCCCGCTATCAATACAGCCGGGAACTTGATCCCATTGTCGGTGTATCCTTCACCGGATTATTTGACTTCTTTGTTCATGCTTTTGGCACAGATTGGTTACGCTGGTGGGAAGCAGGAAGACCAGAAACCCCCCAAGGACTGATATTCAAAAGTCGTGAGCAAAAATATCTCAACTTCTGGAAAGATGTCGTCCATAAAGTAGTGTGGGAATATTGCGATCGCCATCAGATCAAACGCCCCAACCGTTGTACTACAGTCCAGCCCGCTGGTTGTCTAGATCGCACAGCATTACGGATATTTGATCAAGGATTGCTTTACGCTGATGAAATTATAGATGCCGGAAGTGGTGAAACAGAAGGATTAGATTTGAGTGTTCGTGAAGGTATAGCAGCAGATAAAGCGATCGCCAATCAGCCTCTAAACCTAGTGCGAGTTACCTTAGAAAACGGTCGAGTCTTACGCATGACTCCTAACCATCGTCTCAGTGTAGATAATTCTTGGGTGCGTGCTGACCAACTAACCATAGGTATGCAAATCGCCTATTCTCTGGGAGAATATAGCAAACAAGAAGATGCTCTACTTTTGAGTATTAACCCACTCCAATACACTCGTGATTACCGTCAAGAAACAGAGGGACATAGCCGGGGTGTCTTAACCAAAGAGATTGTTACTCCTACCACTCTTAACCCTGAGATTGGCTACTTTTTAGGCTGCTTGTTTGGAGATGGTGCTGTCAGTGAAAACAAATATCGGATTCGTTTTGCTTTTAATGCTCAAGAATTTGATCTAGTAGAACGACTACAAACCATTTCCTCGAAGTGGTTTGGACTAACTGGAACTGTGAGTTATGATCCGCGCAATGACAACTCACGAGGAGAACTGACTTTTGCTTGCAAACAATTATTTGATTGGCTCAAACTCAATCAACTAGACAAATCTCATAGTATTGATCTAGACCGCATTCCCCAAGCAATTCGTCGGTCATCACGAGAAACAATCCTGTCATTTTTCTGTGGTCTAATTGATACAGATGGCTGTGTGCGTCAGAAAGGATCATTATCAATTGACTCAGCTAGTGAAGCATTTATCCGTAACTTACAACAAGTAGGTGAAGCCGTCGGACTCTGCTTCTCAATTTTCCATAACAGCAAAGGGGAGAACCTACAGAAAACTAAAAATATGTGGGGTTTGTCTTTAAGCCGAATGTTATCTCAACCAGAGTCTTTGGCCTATCTCAATACTCATAGTCGTAAGTGTGGTTTACGTCCTCTGTTCGCGCCAAAACGTCAGTTTGCTTTTAGTCCCTATCAAGTGGCTGCTATTGAATTTGAAACCATACCTGATTACAGCTATGATTTTGCAGTGGCAGGTATAAATGATGACGATTCTTGGTACTGGCAAGGGGCGCTGAAATCTCACAATACCAAATCCCTTTTAACAGGTGCTTCTCCCGGTTGGCATCCCCCCAAAGCCCAAAGATTCATCCGCCGCATTACCTTCCGTAAAAATGACCCCGTAGCCCTAGCTTGTATAGACTATGGTTACAACGTCATCCCCTCCCAATCTGACAAAGACGAAACCGGCAACTTACTCAACGATCCTTTTGACCCTCGGTGTACAGAATGGTTAGTAGAAATCCCCGTTGCTGTATCTTGGGCTGACTTACCCGGCGCTGATGAAATAGAAGTTTCTCAGTTTTCCGTTTTAGCCCAACTCGATTTCGTGATGCAAGTGCAAAGTCATTACGTCACCCATAACACCTCAGCAACCCTAGAACTCCGTTCTGAGGAAGTTGAATTATTGGGAACACGCATCTATGAAGCCATTCAAAATGATGAAGGATATATTTCCGCTGCGTTGTTAGCTCGGTTCGACGATTTGCAATCCTTCCCCCGTCTCCCCTTTGAACCCATAGACAAAGCCACTTATGAACGCTTATCTAAAGAAGTCAAAGCCCGACGGAAAACAGATGATTTCTGTGGGGTGCTAAGTCGTTACGATTTGGGAGAATTATCAGAAGCAGGCCCTAGCGGTTGTGACTCAGATAAATGTATGTTCCCAGAACAGCCACCCACATCATAAAATCCGTCTTCAAAGCCCCCTTATAGCTTCTTCTTAGCACATCTGTTACATCATAGCCCCCTCCTCGCTTGCGGGGAGGGGGTTGGGGGCAGTGGGGTTCTTACTGCTATATCTTCTAAACTTTAGATTCAATCACATGAGTTGAGCTAATCCATTCCCCCTTATCGCTATAACTACGAATCAACCGTTGACGTTCATTTTCTCTAACCAACCAACCCGCTTCTACAAAAAAAGGTTTTCTCAGTTGCAGTTGCAAAGGCACATTACTAGAAGTTCCATCTGGTAATAACAAAATTTGTCGAGAAATTCCTTCTGTCTCTGAGATGATTTTATTGCCTTCTATTCTGGCTTTAGCCGTAATCATTTGCGATTGAAAAGATAACTTTTGTTCTAAATATCCATTACCTATTTTTTGAATTTCTAAACAAGTAGCATAAGTTTCCGATGGTCTCAAGTCTGAATAAACTGTATGAGCTTTACCTTGCCAATTACCAATTAACTGTTCTACAGTCAGTTGCGGAAGTTCGTAAGCATCTGTAGAACTGCGAAATTCCCTAATCAGAGTTAAACTACTAAAGTTGCCTTGTTGATCATATAATTGTACCAAACGCGATCGCCGATCATGATCAACAAAGCCATATTCTGCACCAAATTCAGAAAAAGGTGCTAATTGCAACGTTCCTTTAGAAAAAGCTCCCGTGGAAAAAAATATATTTTCTTTTCCTAAAGAACGATATTCCTGTTGATAATCCTGAATGGGAGGACTATCATAACCACTAGAATCAAAACGACGTAATCTAAAAATTACAACTTCATTATTATCATCAGCTTCTAAATTTAAAATACTAGGAGTAGAACCTAATATTTCACCAGTGAGGGATATTTTAGTAAATGAACCACGCCATTCTCCTAAATTTTTGAGAAAATTTTCCCAGTTGCTTGCCATAATTTAAATAGCTTATTTTAGTTAAACACTGACCGAAAATCAAGGTTAATGATATCAGCTATAATTAAATCAATGATAACTATCATCTAGCCAAATATTATCTGCTCTGTTGCTAGTTGCTTCTTAGCGAGTATCTGTTAAGATTAATGAAGAATTAATAATCTTTTACAGGAATACTGGGAGAGTGTAATGTTTATTAGTGAATTGTCGCCCCTATTTCAAGAACTTGTCCAGCATCCGGTTTCATTCTTAGGTGGTTTCGTTTCTGGTGTCCTCCGACTTAACCTGACTGAAGATCCCGTCAAAAGTTGGCTAAATAAAAAAGGTTGTGGAAATAGTTCTCATAACCTTGGCAAAGAAGCGCAAAATAGCAAAGATAATGGACCGCAACAAATTACAATTGACTAAATCACTCAAGTTGTTAGTTATCTGACATTTAGGTGGTAATGGGTAATAGCTAATTATTTCCTATTACCTATTTCTTAGTATAAAATTAACTTGTTTTTAATTGTGTAATATATAAAAATATCTAATCAAAAATTTTGGAATACTATACATTAAACAATATATTAATCATTTTTAATCACCTAAAACGCATCTCAATCGGATTTACTGAAGTCAGAAACTGGAATTTAGACTAAGACACGGCAAAATCACCCAGAAAGACTGAGTTTAGAAATTACCAGAGGAATTTTTTTTCCCAAAGTAGCAAAATTTAAAATACCAGACTTTATCAATATAATTCATAATTATTCCATCTTGCCTGTTTCCCAATCAACGAATTTATTACCAAGGCAAAATATAAAAACGTCCAGAACAGCTAAAAAAGTTGAGAAATGTAGACTGGATTAAGACGGGGTATACTGTATCTGCATTAATTCTTAACTCAATTACCAATGACTCAAGCATTAGATTTTATTAGAGTTTCTCCACCAACAGGGCAAACACCAGACGCTTTAATCGTCACTTTACATGGTTGGGGTGCAAATGCCCAAAATGTTGCATCTTTAATCCCTTATGTCAACTTACCTGAATATGAATTTCTACTACCAAACGCTCCCTATCCTCATCCTCATGGTGATACAGGTAAGGCATGGTATGATCTACGTCCAGAAAATATGTATGATGGACTAACCCAAAGTAAACAATTACTCATAGATTGGTTGCAATCTTTAGAAAGTAATACAGGTGTGCCGTTATCACGCACGATTTTGAGCGGATTTTCTCAAGGTGGAGCGATGACTTTAGATGTAGGGTTAAGCTTACCCTTGGCTGGTTTAGTGGTAATGAGTGGATATTTGCATCCTAGTGTAGCAACGCTGAATAAAGGCAAGTTTCCGCCTACATTAATCATGCACGGGACAGAGGATGAAGTCGTTCCCCTCCAAGCTGCTATTAAGTCGAGAGATGTTGCACAATCTCTAGGAGTAGCAGTGGAATATCATGAATTTGCCATGGGACATGAAATTAATTTACAAATGTTAGAAGTGCTACGAACTTTTGTTGTCAAGACTATTAGTTAGCTAAAGTTACAAAATTTTTACAAATTCCGGTAAAAATCACAAGAATTTTTACAAATTTAATGCTCATTAATGAGTAAGATAGAACAGGTGGAAGCAACTCCACCCTAAGCTGAATGTAAGCGCTGCAAAAGGGAGGGGCAAGCATTATGAAAACTCTAAGCATTTCCAAAACAGAAATTTCTGCTATGACGGCGACAGAGGTAAAGGATTTGGCTACACGTCTGGAATTAGATAATTATAGTAATGCTTTTGAGGGTTTGAATGATTGGCATCTATTGCGGGCAATTGCTTTTCAGCGTCCAGAGTTAGTTGAAGCCTATATCCACCTCTTAGATTTAGAAGCCTACGACGAAGCCTAAGAATTTTAGATTTTAGATTTTGGATTTTAGATTGGGATTAAGGGGCTAAAATCAAAGGTAATCGGAATTTTGTCTCTAAATGCCATCATCTCTAAATCCTCAATCTCAACGGGTTATTATCTGTGTAGGCGGTGGTATTGCCGCCTATAAAGTCTGTGAATTGGTGTCTACACTATTCAAATCTGGGGTAGAAGTGCGAGTTATTATCACTAAATCTGCCCAAGAATTTATTACTCCTTTAACTTTAGCAACCTTATCTCGTCATCAAGCTTATACAGATGATGATTTTTGGCAACATATCTATTCTCGTCCCTTGCATATCGAATTGGGTCAATGGGCTGATTTAATCGTAATTGCGCCTTTGACCGCTAATACTTTGGCGAAGTTAGCTTATGGTATGGCGGACAATTTGCTAACAAATACTATTCTTGCTTCTACTTGTCCTGTGTTGTTAGCACCTGCCATGAATACAGATATGTGGGAACAGGTGGCGGTACAAAGAAATTGGCGGCAGTTATTGACAGATGGTAGATTTTATGGTATGGAAACTGGTTCTGGTTTATTGGCGTGCGATCGCATTGGTGCTGGTAGAATGGCAGAACCCGCAGAAATATTTGTTTATATTCAATCTTTATTACACACCCAAGGAAACAGAGATTTAGCCGGGAAACAGGTTTTAATTAGTGCTGGGGGAACACGAGAATATTTAGATCCGGTGCGATTTATTGGCAATCCCTCAACTGGTAAAATGGGTTTAGCATTGGCACAGGCAGCGCTGCACCGAGGCGCAAGGGTAATATTAGTCCATTGTCCTGCGAGTTGGGATGTACCTTTGGGAATAGAAGCAATTGCGGTAGTTAGTGCGGAGGAAATGCAGCAGGTGATGTTCAAGCATTTAGCCAATGCAGATATCATCATCATGTCAGCCGCAGTTGCAGACGTAAAACCTAAAGACTATAGTAGCGAAAAATTGCCCAAGCGATCGCTCCCCGAAAATCTACTCCTTGCACCAGTACCGGATATTGTTGCCCAAATCGGCAACCGCAAACAACCTCATCAATATTTAATTGGTTTTGCAGCACAAACTGGGGATATTATGACTCCAGCGCGGGAAAAATTGCAAAGAAAGAAATTAGATGCAATTGTAGCGAATCCTATTGATCAGGTTGATAGTGGTTTCGGTAGTGATAATAATCAAGCAGTATTTTTGGATAGGTCAGGAAGAGAGGTAGAAATTCCGGCTTGTTCTAAATTAGAAATGGCGCATCATTTGTTTGATTTTATTGTTTAAAGGTAAACGCAGTGTGGCGAAGGTATTGATTACCCATTTTTTTTCTTAAACTAGTGTAATGTAAGGGTTTAACATTGTGCTTTCTTGCTGGTTTTGAATTTTTGAAAAACTGCTCATGTCCGAATTATTGGCTAACACTGGAACTATTGCGGCGATCGCTACTGCTGTTGTCCCTCAACAAGGTAGTGTAGGTATTGTCAGGGTTTCTGGTGATCATGCAATAGCGATCGCTCAAACTCTATTTTATGCCCCAGGAAGACAAGATTGGCAAAGTCACCGTATTCTTTACGGTCATATCCGTCAACCCCAAACAAAGCAAGTTATTGATGAAGCTTTACTATTGATAATGAAAGCTCCCCGTTCTTATACTCGTGAAGATGTGGTTGAGTTTCATTGTCATGGGGGAATTATGACAGTGCAACAAGTATTGCAACTATGCTTAGAAAATGGCGCAAGATTAGCCCAACCGGGAGAATTTACATTAAGAGCATTTTTAAATGGCAGATTAGACTTAACCCAAGCGGAAAGTATTGCAGATTTAGTGGGAGCAAAATCACCCCAAGCTGCTCAAACGGCTTTAGCGGGATTACAGGGTAAATTAGCCCAACCTATTCGCAAATTACGGGCTAATTGTTTAGATATTTTGGCAGAAATTGAAGCCAGAATTGATTTTGAAGAAGATTTACCAGCTTTAGATGAGCAAAGAATTATTGCAGATATTGATCAAGTGACTGTGGAAATTAGCAAATTATTAGCCACAAAAGATAAAGGTGAATTATTGCGAACTGGGTTAAAAGTGGCGATAGTTGGGCGGCCAAATGTGGGAAAATCGAGTTTATTAAACGCTTGGAGTCAGAGCGATCGCGCAATTGTCACCGATTTACCAGGAACAACCCGCGACGTGGTAGAATCGCAGCTAGTTGTCGGCGGAATCCCCGTACAGGTACTAGATACAGCCGGAATTCGGGAAACAGCAGATCAAGTAGAAAAAATTGGTGTAGAGCGATCTCGGCGGGCTGCTAATGCCGCTGATTTGGTATTATTGACTATTGATGCTGCGGCTGGCTGGACTTTAGCAGATGAAGAAATTTATGCACAAGTAAAACATCGTCCGGTAATTTTAGTAATTAATAAAATTGACTTAATTTCATTAGCAGAACAGGAAAACCTTAAATCCAAAATCCAAAATCCAAAATCTAAAATTGTCACAGCCGCAGCGACAAATCAAGGAATTGATAGTTTAGAAACAGCGATTTTAGAAATAGTTCAACAGGGAAAAGTCCAAGCTGCTGACATGGATTTGGCAATTAATCAAAGACAAGCAGCAGCTTTAACAAAAGCGAAGGGAGATTTGGTACAAGTGCAAGTCACAATCACCGATAAATTACCCTTAGATTTTTGGACAATTGATTTAAGAGGAGCAATTCAAGCATTAGGAGAAATCACCGGACAAGAAGTTACAGAATCAGTCTTAGATCGAATTTTCAGTAAGTTCTGTATTGGTAAATAAATCACTTTCTCTAATCATTTTAATGCTGTGAAATTGGATAATATATTTTTTGAATTTTCCTAATAATCTATGAGATAGGAATATTTTAAACAGTGACTATTTCCTTAATGATGACGTAAGGTTCAACAATCAGGGCATTAAATCGCTTATTGCGGTGAAGATTCCATTCTCCTACTTGATCTACTGTAGGTTTGGCTAGTAATTGTTCATCTATCCAATGTTGAACTGAGAGAATATTATCACTAGCGATCGCTTCTCCCACATCTAATAAATCTAAATTCTCTGCTACCACAATCACTGCATCTTTTTGGACATGGGGAATTAACCACTCCCATTCTGCTTCATCGAGATTTTGTTGTAATTTTTCTCTTAAATCTGACATAACTTCCCACTTTTTTGTTTATTACTTCGATTCTATAATATAGTCCTGAATTACCAAAAGCTGCTAATACCGTGCTTGACTTCCAACTTGGTACTGATGTAATTGGTATTAAAGCTACTCTAAGTTTAAGTATTACCACATCTACACTCAAGTTAAATCAAATTGGTGCAGATATCGCGATAGTCTTCAACAATCAAACTTTAGCAACTCTGACTGGGATTCAATCCAACAGTTTGAGTTTGACAGACCCTAAACCGTTTGTATTTGCTTAAAATTAGTATAATGCGTTAAACCCATAATTTTTAGTATTATGAGGTACAGTATTTTATCGCCAAATCCGTAGGGGCGCAAGGCTTGCGCCCTCTATTCTATTTCATTAGAGCGAGAATTGCTGTAACATAAATCTCATTTTGCCACATCCCTAAGAGCGAACTGACAAGTCAGCGCGATTCCTAGGTCGCGCTATCTTTATTCCTTCGGAACGCTACCGCGAACGCTATCGCACATCCATTAATTGTATTTACAGCATATTACCAGTTAACGAGGTACAAGTTTTAATCACAAAGCCTTGCACATAAAGGGCTTTACTGCTAATAACTGAAAGCTGCTGTAATTAGGGGAAATATTCATTATTAAGAATATCTTCAAGACTAAAAGGACATTGCTTTGGAAAAATCTCAGCAGGTAAACTTGTTTTTTGAATTGCTTGTCTTCTAGCTTTATTATAAACCTGTTCCAAACAACTCAGGAAATAGTTGTAAAGTGTTTTGGAGCGAAAAGAAAATTCCAACTCGTCACGGAAGTTAGAGATTTCAATTTGCCAACCTCGTTGACAGTTTTCTTTTTCAGTTTCCCAATAACAACAAAGGAGAAGATGAATTAATAACTGCTTTAAATAACTTTCGACTTTGCGTCTTTGTTCTATTCCCAATGCTTCAATCTCTTCTGCTAAATGCTGCCAATCTAAATTATTAATATCTCTATTTTCTAGCTGTTTAAGTGTGTTTTCGATCCACAGATAATGATCTGTTTCATATAGTGTTGATTGGAGATGTTTAGACATTGTTGTGGTCATACTTTATCCTTTGGATAGCAGACATTACTATTTTAACATAGGTAAGTGAAATTTAGTTCCTAATAAAGCCTTATTCTTAATAATTCTAACAATATAAAAGCGATTTCTACAGAGTGCTATTTTTTTGAGACGCAACAATAATGTCTCTATTTATACCTATTTACTAAAAACATATTCTAGAGGCAGCTAATTTAAATACAACATATTCCCATGCCAAACTACTCAGGTAAGATTCTTGAGTAATATTTTCAATCTCTAACTTTTGGTGGATGTCAGATTATTGTATACTCAATATGATGCTCTTTGCTACAGCTACGCACAGAAACTGGTTAATTACAATACTTTCTCTATACCAACAAATCATAAATTTATGCCAAAGCAAGCTGGAAACTCGATCACAACCGCTCTCGATATCGGAACTGTAGATACAAGTATCAAGGTTTTTGAAGATATCATCTCCAATGCGGATTCAATTGGTTACTACAAATTTGCGATCGCAGAAAATAGCAAGCTTGATATCAAACTGAGTGAGTTGAGCCAGAATGTGGATTTGTTTTTGCTTAATGCTGATGGAAGCCAGGTTGTTGCACAATCTGCTGTTGGGGGGAATGTTGATGAAAATATTATCCAGAATTTGAGGGCGGGTAGTTATTATTTCTATGTGAGTGGCGGCGGAACTGGGACAAATTACAAGCTGGAAACTAGCGCTATCTCTTTGGGTCCGATTCCAGTGGATAATGCTGGAAACACTTTCGATACAGCCAAAAATCTTGGCACATTAGGGACAACAGCCGTTGTTGCCAATGACTTTGTGGGTAACTTCAATGGGTTATCTACAGATGATATTGACTATTATCAATTCACTATTGCTGAAAATAGTACGATTAATCTCAAACTCAGTGGCTTGAGTCAAAATGCCGCCCTCTATCTGTTTGACAGTCAGCAAGGATTTGTGCAGTTATCAGCGAATACAGGTAATGCAGACGAGAATATTACCAAAAATCTGCGGGCTGGCACTTATTATGCCTACGTCAGTAATGGCGGGAATATTACTAATTATAAATTTGAAGCCAGTGCTGTTTCTTTAGGTGCTGTACCAGTAGACAATGCAGGGGATAGTTTTGAAAGAGCCAAAAATCTGGGTACATTAGAGACAACAGCCGTTGTTGCTAATGACTTTGTGGGTAACTTCAATGGGTTATCTGGAGATAATGTTGACTATTATCAATTCACTATTACTGAAAATAGTACAGTTGATCTCAAACTCAGTGGATTGAGTCAAGATGCGTCGCTATCTCTGTTTGACAGTCAGCAAGGAGTTGTTCAGCAGTCTGTTAAGTCAGGTAATGCTGATGAAAATATTACCAAAAATCTGCGGGCTGGGACTTATTATGTTTCTGCCAGTGGGGGTGGGAATGGTACTAATTATAAATTTGAAGCCAGTGCTGTCTCTTTGGGTAATACCCCAATTGATAACAACCCTATCAATCAAGCTAGTGATTTAGGTACTTTAGGGGCGGTTGCTAAAACAATTGATGACCAAGTTAGTAGCTCTACTCCTGACTATTATAAGTTTACACTGACAGAAAATAGCACTATCAATCTCAAGCTAAGTGGATTGAGTCAAGATGCTAGTTTGCAGCTATTTAGCAATACTGGAACTAATCTTAAAAATTCATTCCAACCTGGGAATGCTGATGAAAATATCAGTCAGAATCTCAGAGCAGGTACTTACTATCTGCAAGTCAATGGTGGTGGAACTGGGACTACTTACAAACTTGATGCTAGTGCGGTGTCTTTAGGTGCTTTTCCTGTTGATAATGCTGGTCAAAATATTGATACTGCTAAAGATTTGGGAGTTCTCACTTCTACGGTAATATCATCAACTGATTATGTTGGTAA
>JANMGZ010000576.1:0-1638 GCA_031374905.1 Dolichospermum sp. OTE_70_metabat_362_sub | reverse complement strand
TTTCATTTAAAAATATCCCTTATTCTATCTACGGTCGAAAAATTTATTTTTTAACCCTTAATGCACCAACTCAATCGACCGCTTCGTCAAAGCTTCCGCAGTCAACCCATTAAAAACCATCAACTCACCCGCACTGACCGTAGTTTCCCCACGCTTCCAGGCGAAAGAATCAAGCTTACAATTACTGCGTAACATAATTGGTTTCTAACATCGCCGCAGCCCCAACTGTCAATTAACCTATGACTTCAAAAGCGGTTATTCAGTTTTAAAAATTCTTACCCTGGGGTCGGGAATTCTAAATTGTGATCAAGCCTAACTCACGTTTTGAAGGCTGTATCCAACTCTTTGCTCCAAGGATCACCCAAAGCTTACAAATTCATGGTATCTAAGATTTACAGGTTTGTCAAGTCTCTAAAATAAATATTTCAAATTTCCGTAACTCTAAGTTATATACTCATCTTTAACGCATCTGTATTATGACATAATTAATACTGAAATTTTTAACATGATTAATCCTACTACCTATGATAGTCTTTGCGTAGTTTTTTCTGAAGCACGCCTTTCCACGTATTTGAGTGCGACCAATGAAGATAAGCTAGAAGCATTGAAACTATATACACTGAACATGAGTTTATCAAAATCTCTATATTCATTCCTCTGTGTATTTGAAATAGTTTTACGAAATCGGATTAGTAATGTACTTGTTAAAGAATTTGGAGATAATTGGTTTGAGGAAAAAGAAGTTTGTAGATTTTTCTATCATATCCATAATCAATCTTAGAAGTCAGGGATATGAATTAATCAAAAATGATTAATTGCTGTTTAAACTAAGATATCTCCGCAAAATGTTTTGCGTCTGTTTTAGTAATTCTACTTCTAATTCTCCTAATTTTTGAGTTAAACGAATTTTGTCAAAATTCATGGGTTCAACGCATATCAAAAGACTATCTACAGAAAGTCCATTTCGCGCTGATGTAGGTACTTCAACTACCGCAGGTGAAATACGAGGATTATTAGGTTTTGCGGAAGTAAAAGGTAAAACTGTGACTTTGCTGCGTTGGTTATTAAACAAAGTCCCAGAAATTATCATTGCTGGACGAGTTTTTTGAATTTCTGTACCTACGGATGGGTAAAATGTTACTATCCAGATGCTTGCCATTCGGTAATCGCTATGTTTTGCCATTCACTTTCCCAACCTAATTCTAATTCATCAACCAAAGCGCAAGCTGCGGCTAGTGCTTCATCTTGTTGTTTTTCTTGCCATTGTTTCAAGAGATTTTCAATCAACGCACTACGGTTTTCAACTTTTTGGTCAATGTAATTTAGTAGTTCCTCTGGCAATGAAATTGAGATTTTAGCCATATCCTACCCACAGTCATACTATAAGTAGTATAGCCTAATTTGATATTTTTAGTCTAGTAGTTTGTGAATCTAGGATTTGATTTAGTTCGAGTGACAATTCTCAGGTGACGTGAATGTTTCGGTGGTGTATCTGTGATAGTTCTATTGTCTTCTCTTATTTACATGATAGTTGGTGATAGTTGGGTGAGATAATGTGAACAGATACAGGGTTTTTAGGTGTAATAAGTGCGTTATTAATGGTGGGTATTGTTGGGTTTCCTTGTGTCAACCCAACCT
>JANMGZ010000570.1:0-2476 GCA_031374905.1 Dolichospermum sp. OTE_70_metabat_362_sub | reverse complement strand
TTCCATGACAATTGCCCAAAGATTTATCTCTCACGATATTGACAAACTTCTTCGTCTTGTGGAATGAAACAGCCCTGCGCCGCAGGGGGGGGATATGAAACGCGGTAGATGGCAATGGTGGATGTTACATTTTACCGGAAGATCGGGTATATTTAGAGCGATCGCCTTCTTTTGAGAAGTCGGGGATCTGCCAATGTCTTGATAGAATACACCCACTTAATGTAAGCTGTACTTAACTAATTCACCACCCAAGACATGAATCTCAAGCCACTGCGGTTTCTCGTGGTAGAAGATCATCCAGAAGTAGCGCAAAATAATTGTGATTTTTTGAGAAAATTCGACTCTTCTGCTATTTGTGTCATCGCTTCTACTCCCCAAGCAGCACTAGAACGTCTAAAAATAGAAACACCAGATTTAATAGTCCTTGATTTACAATTTGCTTTACCTTCTGGTTCTCAATCAGCTAAATCTTCTTTAGAATTATTAGAGTTAATTATTGATACTTATACCTCTTTAAATATTCTCATCTATAGCAGTGAACCAGCTTGGATGATCAAATTTGTCAAATCTATTAATCATCACTGCGGTGGGTTTGTGGTAGTTAATAAAATGGAAAGACGCAAGTATTTTTTAGCAGGAGTTGAAAGTGCGCTGAATGGAGAATTGAAACTGCCTAGAGAATTACGTCAAGAATTAAACTTGAATGAGAAAGAGTTAGAAGTTCTCAGGCTATTATGTCATGAATCTTTAATAGATCAAGCAATAAGTGAACGTCTTCATATATCACTGAGGGCTGTGCAGAATCATCTTCAACATCTGAAAGTCAAATTGGGTGTTGATGAATTTGAGCGAAAAGATATCAATTCTCGTGTTGCTCTATGTATGACAGCACTTGAGCAAAAATTATTATTGTTCTGAGTGAACCAGAACCCCGACTTCTCAAAGAAGTCGGGGTTCTTATCGCCTCACCTGAGTTCTTACTAAATGCCAACTTAGTATAACTCGCACTTCTCCATTTGGTAAAGTTGATATTTCCCATTTACCATTTAGAAGTTCATTGGCTATAGTATCCATGATTTTAGTACCATAGCCGCCTTTTTTACGTCCATAAGTAGATGCTAAAATTACTCCATCATTTGCTATTACTAAAGTACATTTATTGCTATTTTGTTCTAAACTAACAAATACTTGGCTAGCCGTACCGTGAGGTGGTTGAGCGTGTTGGATGACATTATTCAATACTTCACGGAAAAAGCGGTAAATGTCCTCTCTGTGTTCAATCCAAATACTGTTGAATTGTGGTTCTTGAAGAGGGTGAATTTCTGTAATTACTTTTAGGGTTAATTTTCCACAATTTACTAATTCTTCTAATGTGGTTTTTATGCCTATATCTAATCCTTTTTGAAGTATAGGAGTTATTTCCATTTTTTCAGTTAAATCTCGAATATTGCTTAATTTATTTCTAATTTCCTGCCCTAAAGCTGTCAACTTATCTAAAATTAAATCTATATCTAAATCAGATTCTAATTCAATTTTATCCATTACCAATTTTAATTCTTGTAAAGCCCCATCATGGATATCAGCAGCAATCCGATTGAGGATTTTGCGGGTGCGAGAAAGAATAGCTTCTTGTTCAGCCGCTTTGAGTTGGGTAATTTGATAATTTTGGAGTGCAATAACCTCTTTTTGTCGTCCAAAAATTAAGTAGATAAAAATAGATATTCGTGTTACTGTCCACACTAATAAAGGTTGAATAAT
This sequence comes from Dolichospermum sp. OTE_70_metabat_362_sub, assembly GCA_031374905.1. Classification (GTDB taxonomy): domain Bacteria; phylum Cyanobacteriota; class Cyanobacteriia; order Cyanobacteriales; family Nostocaceae; genus Dolichospermum. The sequence continues at coordinate 718 of JANMGZ010000570.1, read as the reverse complement.
CAATAATATCCATTTACATTTCCAGATAATTAAACATAGTCCCAAGTAACCGCTAAATATTGCGAAAACTATTAATAATAACTGCCAATTTTGATAATTATAAATACCTGTACTGATTAGAAATCCCCCCAAAATAATAATTATTAACTCAACCCATTGCGTGGGAATTTGTAAAAATGAATCTGTCATTAAACTGGCCATGATATTGGCCTGAATTTCTACCCCAGCCATACTATCACCGAAAGGTGATAACATAGCCATTGTTTGGATGTTATTCGCTTCTACAAAACCAATAAAAACAACCTTATTGCGGACTTGTTGAGAGAGTTTGTCAGGAGACGCAACTAGACATTTTTTATCTTTATTCGGTTGACAAATAGATGTCAGTTCTAGAAAAGGAAAAGTTCCTGATTTCCCCCAGAATTTGATTTCTACGGGAGTTGTAATTTTCGCAAGTCGTGAGGATAGATAAACTTTTTGCTGTTGGTGTTCCCACTTTTCTAAAGCTAGAAGGGTCACAGATTTAAAAGTTTGAATTTTGTCAATTTTTTCTGAGAGAAAGAACGGACTCACTAAATGAGAACTCCGCGCAGTGCTACTTAAATGGGTAGGTGCTTCTGCTTCCGGTTCATATTCAAAAAAACCCTGAATAGTTTCAGGAAAGATTAAAGGTTGAAGTTGGTCACTATCAAAAGGGATAAGATGATTGTAAATGAAA
>JANMGZ010000519.1:0-5566 GCA_031374905.1 Dolichospermum sp. OTE_70_metabat_362_sub | reverse complement strand
CTTTCTCTAAATTTTCAGACAGCAAAACAGCATCAAAATAAGGCATTTCCCAATCCGCTTCTCGCGTGATATATTCTCCCTCTTCTTGGGCAGCTTTATCTATAATTTCGTCCCATTCTTGCCACAAATTTAGCCAAGTTTCGGCTAATTTAGCTTGAGAAGTGGGTGATGATTTAACTGTTTTTACCTGTGCGACTATTGGTGATGGAGCGAGGATTTGTTTGATAGTTTCTTGAGTATTTGGAGCAAGTTGCGTTAGAACTGCGTCCCATAAATCATCAGACAAAACTGTAAACAACACATCAAGTAACCGTGAAATCTCCTGCTGTGTTAATGCCGATTGGATCTGATGGGCTAGGCTCGATGTTTTTTGATCACCAATACTACCTGAATTACCTTGAATTTGTTTTGACATTTGCGACTAACAGGCTAACATCTACTTAATTCTAATATCTCATATGCGAGGTAATAAATAATTCAGTTTTGCTGAAGAAGATTCTTAAATACCCGGATTAATTTCAGTAAACCCTAATTATTATTGTTTGACTGGATAATACAATCCATCTTGAGGCTGAAATTTCCACCCCAAACTACTGGGGTCACGATTCCTGGACCAACGAATAAATTCCTGCTCAGTTTTGGTTTCCCATTCTGTAGTTAAACTCTGCTGTGTCACCCCCAACCTCTGCGCTAAATTTTGCGGTGCAAAAGAAGTTATTTCTACTGGTTGTTGTTGATACTGATATGGATATCCTGAACGCCGGGGTTTAGAGTTACCACCACCATATTTACCAGAGGCCAGCGCCCGTTCAATTTTCTCCAACTGTTTACTAAGCGCTTCCAGTTTAGAGTCCACTTGTTCATCTTGTTGGCAAAGGTGCGTTTTCAGCTGCTCCAGTTTCTCTTCCACCTGCTGTAATTCGGTGGTTGCTTCCAGTTTTACACTGCTATCAAACTGTGCTATCAATTCCTGTAATCCTTGCAGTAAGGCTGTTGTGTGACCGTCGCGGTGGATTTTTGCTAGTTGCCGTACTACCGGAATTAGTACATTAGGCACGCGGATCATCTCGCTGGGTGGGGTCTTGTTGGCAGTCATGATATCTATAGTTGATATCGAATATTGTATGGTAAATTTCCCCTAAGAAAATCTATCAGCATATTTTTTTTGCTGTTACGCTTGTGCAATTAGTTAAGCGAATATGATATTTGAAGTTAACAGAGGAATTGACAAGTGAGGAAACTGATGAATTTATCTAGTGAATTATGGGTGGAAAATCAAGATTTAGCCCAAGCTTGTCTGGAGCATCCTTTTGTCCAAGGGATTGGGAATGGTACACTCAAGCAAGAGAAATTTGCTGATTATGTAGGACAAGACGCTTTTTTCTTAGAAGCTTTTGCCCGTGCTTACAGTATTGCCGCCGCTAAAGCACCAGACTGGCAAGGATTCACTACTTTTCATAATTTAGCTGGTGGAGTCATGGAAGAACTCAATCTGCATGAAGGCTATGCTACTCAGTGGGGGGTTAATTTGCGTGATCTAGAACCAGGATTTGCCACCCGACGCTACACTGACTTTTTGTTAGCTACTGCTTGGGGTGGAGACGTGGGTTTAACGGCTGCTGCAATGTCCCCCTGTATGCGTCTGTATGCTTTTTTGGGAACCAGTTTGGCGGTTAATGGTATTCCTAATCATCAGTATTCGGATTGGATTCGCACTTACAGCAGTGTCGAGTTTCAACCGTTGGCACAACAATTAGAAAGTTTAGTTGACAATTATGCTAGTAATTCGTCTGTAGTTCACTCAACATATCGTTATGCTATGTTCTGTGAACGCGAATTTTTTCAAGCAGCTTGGATTAATTGAGGAGTGGTTATTCCGATGGTGGAACGCTTACGTTTTGGCTGATTTTCTAACCTGACTGTGTTTTGATTAAGGTAGACAACCAAAACCATATATCATGTCCACTAAAGTTCATTTAGTTACTATTATTGAAAATGTTACCTTGTTGGTATTCTACACAAACTCGAATTGTTGGCAGTTTCGGTTAATTAGTGCTGGTGGTGAGGTGTTTGGAGAACGCAAGCTTTACTACAGTCCAGAAGCTGCCGAGAAAGCCGGACGGGAATGGATTTATCAAGGGCATTGATTTTTTCTTAGGGGATGGAGTGCAATCGGCGATGTAGCAAGCGAAGCGATACCTGCGGCAAGTAGTTGAATAGTGAATTTAATCGAGATTGACTGTTTGTAATTCTTGAAGAATTGCATTATTTATCTGTTGAGATTCTTCGCTAGACTTGGACTGAATCTTAAAAAACTGATTGATTTTATCTTGGGTTTCCTGGGGTAAGGATTGGAACTTTTCAGTATTAGCAATCACCAACCGACGACCAGGATAAGGGCTAAAATCTTCAAATAATTTGAATCCGAAACTGATGAGAAACCCTGATAATTCACCGATGGGATGGGGTTTATTCTTGTCTTGGGTGCAGTTTATTTCTGATGCTAAATAACCACAGAACCAAGAAATAGTATCAATATCTAAAACAGTGACAAGCTTTGCACAAATCTTGTGGTTTATTTCCGTTGGTTGATAATCAAAGATGGTATCTAGTTTTTCTGGACTGCGCTGCTGACAATAGCTGATAGCTGACTTTGCTAATATATCGAGTTTTGATTTACCAGGGTTGCCAAATCCCTTGCTCATGATATTACCTCTGTCTGTATGGGTATTTTAGCAGATTGGGGAGTTGAGGGTGATGGTTTCAGAACCACTAAAACTAATTACTCTAGCCATTGCATAGCTAAATTTCCCTCAATAATTACTTGTTTATCAATATTTCTGTTTCAATATCTAACCTTTGGTAGATGACACTGAGTTTATTTAGTGCATATTTCGACTTTATACAGTTCAAAAATAAGTAAAAACGAAAAATCAGTAAATTTTCCTGAATTTAGCTGTTTTGGCTATTGCCTTTTTTTGAGAATGTGCTTATTATGTCAAAAGATATAATATTTGTTACATCAGGCAATGAACCAGATGTTAAAAAGACCATTCGTGGTCAAACAACCCGAAATTGGGGGGCTAATTCGGGAGTTTCGCCTGTTTACTGGACTTACTCAAGAGCAGTTCGGCGCTTATGTAGGCGTAACCTATGCCACTATTAACCGTTGGGAGAATGGGCGATAGCGTTCGCAAAGCGTCCCGGAGGGAACTAGCGCTCCGTAGGAATCGCAGCCTTCACCTATGGCTATGGACAAGATTGAGCAGAAGCTGGGGGAACAAGGTCAGGAATTATTGCAGAAGTATTTAAGGAATTAAAAAATGGCAGAGCGTTTATTGCAATTAGATTATTTATTCAATACTTAAAAGTTCCTCTAATTAGCTTAGATGAAAACTCTGAATTGCATAAACTTAGTAAAAAAAATAACTGGAAAGATAGTATTAATGCAATTGGAAAAGTAAGAAACTTGATTGTTCATCCTAAAGTAAATAAAAATTCTGATCACATTGAAACATCAGAAATTATTTTACACGAAGTATTCAACTTAGCTAATAGTTATTTATTAAGATGTTTGCTAAAAATATTTGAATATCCTTGCAATATAGGTGAAATGTAATAACATTACCAATAATATGATAAACACATATTTTTAAATGCAAATCCAAAGAAGATGAGGTCAATAATTATGAAGAGAGACATGGAATTAATAAGAAAAATTATTTTAAATATAGAAACTAGTCAGCATGGTTTCGTCAATAATGATTTGGAAATTGAAGGTTGTACAAGTGAACAAATTGATTACCATTCTTACCTCATAATTCAAGGAGGTCTAGCAGAAGGAATAACAACTACAAATTTTCAGTCTTCTAGTCCTACTGCTATTATCCGTAACCTTACTTGGCAAGGTCATGAATTTGCTGAGGCTGCTAGAAATGATTCCATTTGGCATCGAGTGAGCAAGATTATTAAAGACAAAGGTGAAGGTATGGCTTTTCCTATTATTACTCAACTACTTATCAGTGAAATTAAAAAGAATGTGGGACTACCTTGATTTATTGGTAAATTATTGAATTTTATTTTAAGAAATATTAGAGTAAATATGAACCTACAACAAACCCAACTCCAAATTTATCAACTAAAACAAGAGATGACTTTAACCTTAGATAACCCCAAATCAGTGAAGCTACAAGTCAAAAATATCAGCTTAATTCAAAAACAACTACGAGCAATTAAAAAAGAGGTAAATTTAGGTATTCGAGAAATTAATCAAGAAGCTACACAAACTACCCCTGATAGTATCATCTCTGTGGGTTTGGATTTATTTGGTAAACGAAAATTAGCTGGACAATTAAGACAAAGCACAAGAAGGGCTATTCAGTCAGAGAAAATTAACGTGAGACAACCTTATATGGATGTTAAAGACTATATTGATCAAGTGCTTTTAGAAGGGGATAAATTGAAGCTGCAAGCTGAACAATATTTATCTATGTAATTATGTTACTTATAGGAGTTTAACTTAAAAATGAGTATTATTAAATACAGGTTTGCCTATAATTATCAAAAAGAACTTATTGATGTTCAAACTTTATCAAAAGAACATAAATTAGCAACAGATAATTTTAAATGTTTAAGCTGCGAACATGAAATGGTTGCTGTACTTGGTGAAAAAAGAATCAAACATTTTCGACATAAAGTTATTACAGAAATAAATTGTTCTCCAGAAACTTACTTACATAAAATTGCCAAAATTAAATTCTATGAAACTTATCTAAATTGTTTAAATCTCAACAAACCATTTAACATCAAAATATTTATGAGTCGAGAGTGTAATTTCTATGAAGATGATTTTTTACTAACTTGTGAATTAGAACCTCAAAAAATGACTTTTGACTTAACTAAACATTTTAAAAAAATTTCTATAGAATCAAGAGAACAATCCTTTATTCCTGATATTTTGTTAGAAACAGAACAGGGAGAAAAAATGTTTTTTGAAGTTGCAGTTACACACATATCTAGTCAAGAAAAAATTAATTCTAGTTATAGAATCATAGAATTTATGGTATCATCTGAACAAGATATTGAAATTATTGAATCTTGTTTACTAGAAGAGTCTGAAACAATCAAATTTTTCAACTTCAAAAACAAGTTAATAAAAGGGTTGTGCCAAGGTAAATGTAATTATGGAATAATACCTTATGCGAAAGAATCATTATTGTACCACGCTTTCATCGTTGACAAGAATGGTAAAAGTAGATTTGCTCATGAAGAATTAGATAAAATAAATCAGCTTCAACAAAATTCATTATATTTTGAATATGTCTGTGATGGAGAAGAAATAGATTTAAGTTCTCTTTACAAAGAAAAAGTAGTTAAAAGTTATCAGGATGGAGTAAAAATCAAAAATTGTTTTTTGTGTAGGTATCATGGTATAAATTACTCTTTTAAGATAAAAGGAAGTATATTTTGTAAGTTCCTAAAAAATACTGGTAGCTCTAATATGGCTGTTGATTGTCAATATTTTTTACCCGATTCCAAAGTTTTTCTTAAATATTAAAATTATTTA
>JANMGZ010000516.1:0-3693 GCA_031374905.1 Dolichospermum sp. OTE_70_metabat_362_sub | reverse complement strand
TAGTGTTTTTCCAATTGTATTAATTTCTTCACCACCTGCACTTTCTAAGATTAACTGAAATTCACCTGTGCGATCGCTTGGTACTTCTACCATGACTAAAAATTCACCGGCTTCTAAGCGGGTTTGATAGAGTGTAGCTTTATCTTCTGGCATTCCCAAAGCGGTCAGAACTGATACTAAACCTGCACCAGCACTACCAGCGATCGCTCCACTTGCAGCCCCCAATAGTATCGCCCCAATTGGGCCTGCTGCCACAATTGGCCCAACAAAGGGAACAAACAATACACCTACACCAGTGAGCAAACTCAGGAAAGAACCAAACAAAGAACCAAAAATTGCTCCTGTTCTCAAACCTCCGAGAATCACATCTCGCTTCGTAATAAAACCAGAAATTCGCGTTTCTGACTGAAAATTTCGCCCCATTACCGAAACATGATCTTTCGGAATACCTCTATCTAATAACCGCCGAATTACAGTATCAATCTGTTTTTCTTCTTTAAATACAGCGGAGATAGTACGCTCTGCTTGATATGTTTCTGGCACTTTTTTACTCCTAATATTTGGTGTTGACAATTATCAATTACACACCCACCGGAACTTTAGTTCCTCCTGGTTGTTTTTGACCATCCGGTTCTAGGGCTTCTCCTTCCATAAATGAACGCAACATCCAAGCCATTTCTTCATGTTTTTCCATCAACCCAGTCAAAAAGTCAGCAGAACCTTGATCATGAAATTCTTCACTACATTGATCTATATGATTTCTTAAATTGCGAATAATCTGCTCATGATCTTCTACCAATTGATTTACCATCCTGGTTGCTGTCGGAATTTTACCGCTATGTTCTTTGAGGGTAGCAAGACTTAGAAATCCTGCCATTGTGCCAATTGGATAACAGCCCAAAGTCCGAACCCTTTCAGCTAGTTTATCAATATTGATTGTCAGTGCTTGATAGTGTTCTTCCCAAAGTTTATGCAAGGTGCGAAACTGGGGACCGACAACATCCCAATGATACTTTTTCGTTTTTACTAGCAGTACATAAGCATCTGCTAAATCTTGATTTAACAAATTCATCACCCCCTGGCGCTGTTGTTCTGTCAACCCAATGTTTATTTTATGTATGGTCATGATTATTCATCCTCATTAGCACGTAAATACCTTAAATATAAGTTCTCAAAATATAGACATGATCCACATCAATCAAAGGTAAGATTAATGTTTATTTATTTTTATCCATTTAGGAATATGCTGTTATTTTCTCTGACAATCAAGCTAAGGCTGAAAATTATTCATATCCCCAAATTATTGAATAAAATGGAGATATATGACTTGTCTTTTATAAATGATATTTACTTTTTGTTGCCTGTAATTTTTTCTAAAAAGCCTTCTACTTCTTGTGGTACTGAAGTTGCACTTTTTGAATTTCCGGGACGCTTCATTTTATCAATATCAGCATCTCCCTGAACTTCATTAAGTCCTCTCTTGGTTTTTTCTTGAGTTTCTTTTAGTCCCAGCGGGGCAGCTTTAGCGGCTTTATCAGTTTGACGTTGGGTTTCCAATAATTGTGTTGTTCCTTCCTTGGGGTTACTTTGATAACTACTGATAGCTAAAGCCGGAAAAGTAGTAGTTAAAGATAGAAAAGCGCAAGCAAAAGCCACAAATAAAAGTCTGGATGCTAACTGCAATCTAGATATAGCAAAATCAAGAATTTTCATTTGATGTTTTTAATTCTATTTTGTCGTTCAATCAATACTGAATAATAATTTAATTAAATATTTTTTGAATCAATCTTCAGAGATAGTTGACTTGAATTTGTAATTAGTTTAATTTAGATAAAAATCACTCTGGGGATAGAATACAAAACTATCTTTCCGTCGTTTACTTAGATGAAATAACCGATACATCATCTTCCATTGGTTTAGGAATTATTAAATTAGTAGTTGCGCCTGAAGATGAAGCTATACAAGAAGCAAAAACTTTGATCAATCTGGTAGCAAAAGCAGATGCAGCCAAAAGTCGTAATCTTTTAGAATTAGTAGAAAGAATGCTGGTTTACAAATTTTCATCCTATAGTCGTCAGGAGTTAGAAACAATGTTTGGATTAACAGAATGGCAAAAAACTCGATTTTATCAAGAAGTAAAAGAAGAAACGAAGTTAGAAACCATTCCTAAACTGTTAAATGAAGGGCTAACTGTAGAACAAATTGCTCGGATATTTGAGTTAGATATCGAAGTAGTGAAACAGGCAATCAAACAACAAAGTAGTAAATAGACACTTGAGGAATAAAATGTAGGGGCGATTCAGCTTGATTAGCTATCGCCCACAATATTATAGTAAAACCCTAACCTTTCACAGGTGTACCGCAAGGATAAGTAGCAACTTTTTCCTTACCACTCTCACTCACAGGCTGATCTTTAACTGCTAGATAATCTTTTTGCAATGTATCTAACAAAGCTTCACGTCTATCATACAAACGCTTCAAGGGACGGGGTAGACATTGATTCAGGACATAAGCTGTCACCAAAGGCAGAGCGATCGTACTATCGGTATAACAAACAATGGCGCTCGGTAACTCATCTGGGTCAATCTTACCCCAACTCACAGCTTCCGCCGGAGTCGCACCCGATAAACCACCTGTATCAGGACGTGCATCAGTAAATTGCACAAAGAAATCATGTCCCCGTTCTTCCAATCCTAAAACCTCGTGAAGTTGCGGTTGTGTTTGTAATAAAAAGTTCTTAGGACTGCCACCACCAATAATTACCGCCGCACTTGTCCCGTCGTTTTCTCGCGCCCCATAGACAATTGCTGCTGTTTCATTTACGTCAATGGATGGATCTATTACCAGCTTTGAACCTTCTAAAGCCAAAGCTGCCACATTCATCCCAATGGAACTATCACCAGGAGAAGAAGTATAAATAGGTACGCCACATTCATAAGCTGTCGCCAATAAACAGGAATTTTTGACACCCAATTGCTTTTCTATTTCCCACACACACTTACCCAGCAAATGGTGAAATTCAGCCGTTCCCATGCGTTTTTGGAAAGGTTCGGCTTGGAGAACTTTACGAATAAAAGCGTCAGTTTCTAGCAGTACGTCGTAACCAAAAACAATGTCATAAATTCTAATTGTTCCTTCTTCTCGCAATTTGACATCATCTAAAAAAGGACTACCAGCAAATAGTTCAAACCCCAAACCATAGTGCATATCATGGTAAAGATTCGCACCTGTACTAATCATCCAGTCAATAAAACCATTACGAATCAGGGGCGCAAGGGCGGAAACCCCAAAACCTGCCGGTGTCATCGCCCCAGACAGGCTAACTCCTACAGTGACACCCTCTTGAAACACTTCCTTAGTCAGCAGTTGACAGGCTTCCCTCAACCGGGCTGAGTTGTAAGCTGTAAAATAGGTATCAATCAAGTCAACCACGCTAACATTGTTAGACATGGGGATAGGTGCAATTTTCTTACCTGGCTTTTGTGACATTTTTGGGAAATCCTCAATAGCAAATACACTGAATATAATGTTATCGTATTCAAATGTACGGAAGTTGCTAAAATGTTATGTAGCGATATAAATTAGCGGCAATGCTGAAGATAATACTTCGGAAGTCATCCAATTTTCTATTTCTATTTGAGCAAACCCAAAGGTATAAAAATTTTTAAATTCTTTAGTAAACTTCAGTTTACT
>JANMGZ010000510.1:0-1609 GCA_031374905.1 Dolichospermum sp. OTE_70_metabat_362_sub | reverse complement strand
TCTACACAGGTCTCATTTGCCACCATCTTTAGATGGAGGAAAATAAGCCACTCATAATCCCGCCATATTTAGATGGCGGCAAGTGAGATCTCTTAAAGTACCCCCCTGTCAATTTCCATTAAGTCGTGTCATGTAATTCTCATTAAGTCGTGTCACATGATATATAATTAAATATTAAAGATTTAATCCATTAAGTATTTTAACACGGTATATACGAAAGTTCATTGAAAATCAATATTTTAGCGATCGGAATAACAAAAAAGCTCTAACTTGTGAAAAAAAGTACGGCTGATGAAAAAGACAAGTTTACAAGAGCGCAAAGCGATAGAGGATGGACTGTCGCAAGGAAAGAGTTATGCTTGCATAGCTGAAGAACAATCTTTAAGTTTACGAGTTGTCCGTAAATGGGGACAAATCATAAAAAAAAGGGTTCTTTAGAGAGCCCGATGGGTCGCCCAATTAAAGGGATACTCAGTAGTTTTGTGCCTATGATGCGTGAATACATAGATAAATATCGTCCCTCACGAGAGGGTTGGAGTGCGAAAACAATCGCTATTGAGTTGGGTTTGGATGCGTTGATGAATGAGCAATCCCAACCAAGTCCCAGTAGTATTTGTCGTTATTTATGCAGCACCAAACGGACAAAGCGTTATCGAAGAAAGGTTGATTCACCTCAAAGTGCTTTTATACGGACCACTAGAGCGCATGAGGTTTGGCAGTTAGATGCAGAAGGTACTAAAAATGTCACAGGTGTTGGCTGGGCATCGCCCATTAATATCAAAGACATAGAAACCAAAGTGTTTATCATGTCTTACCCTTGTTCTGTGCTAACAGCCACTAATGCGCCTAAAACCATTGATTATCAATGGTCTTTGCGGCTGGCTTTTATGGAATGGGGTATGCCACTGTACTTACAAACAGATCATGGTAGTGTATTTTATGACAACAAAAGTTGTTCTCCTTTTCCAACGCCGCTTTACCTCTGGCTCTTAGGTTTGGGTATCCATATTGTTTTTACACCTGTTGGTAAACCTCAAAAACAAGGTCTGGTCGAAAGGTCGCATCAAACATTACATGATCAATTGACACCAGGCATCTCATTAAGTTCTCCTAATGAGCTTTTTGATTTCTACCAAACGCGCAGACAGAGGCTTAATGAACACATACCGGCTTCGGCAACACACAATTTGCCACCTTTAGTCAATAGACCTGACGCTTGTATGCCACTAAAAACTTATCTCCCTTTAAATGAGAACAAGATTTTTGACAAAGATAGAATTCAGACATATTTACAGAATCAAACATGGTTTCGTTTAGTGGCAGCCAATAAAATTTTTTCTATTGGCGGACAACTCTATCATTTGCCATCAGCAAAACCGAATTCCGAAATTTCTATCAAGTATAATGCACGCTTAGATGGATTTGACTGTTTTGACCCTAAGGGTCTTTTACTTGATTTTTGCCCCGCTAAAAAACTGAATTTCAATGAACTTGCTGGTGATATTAACCAATTTAATACTTGGATAAAAAATAGAATTTTATTAAAACATTAAATTACCGTGACACGACTTAATGAGAATTGGGTGACACGACTTAATGGAAATTGACA
>JANMGZ010000493.1:0-2115 GCA_031374905.1 Dolichospermum sp. OTE_70_metabat_362_sub | reverse complement strand
GAACCAATAATATACCTCTTTCCTCTAATCAAAAAGGTTTATGGTTTTTATGGCAATTAGAACCTCATAACAATGCTTATAACATTAACAACTCCTATCAATTAGAAGGAGAATTAGATACTAGTGCTTTATCAGAAAGTTGGATAAAGATAGTAGAACGGCATGAAAACCTAAGGGCAGTATTTAGCACTTTAAATGGTGAGATAATACAATATATTCACCAACCCGAAAAAATAGAATTGCCTATCATATACTTACAAAATTTATCGGTAAATGAGCGTCAAATAGTTGTTAGTCAGTTACAAAATGAAATTATTGAAGAACCTTTTGATTTAACAGCTTATCCTCTCTGGCGACTTAAATTAATTAAGCTATCACCCACAAGTCATCTGCTATCAATAACTTTACATCACATTATTTTTGATGAATGGTCTTGGGATGTATTACTTAGTGAATTAGGGAGTTTCTATAGAGAATTTTTAGCAAATAAAACTATAGAAGTAGTAAATTTACCAATTCATTATGCAGATTTTGCCTATTGGCAACAACAATATTTACAAAGTGAAACATTAGATAATCTATGGCATTATTGGCAACAACAATTAGCAGGAATTGAACCTCTTTTAAATTTACCTACAGATCAACCTAGACCATTAAAAATTAGTTTTATAGGCGCAACTGAAGCAGTAAAATTTTCTAGTAGTCTATCCATAGCACTCAAAGAATTTTCCCAGCAATATGGTGTAACATTATTTATGACTCTGTTAGCAGCTTTTGAGATATTGCTGAGTCGTTATTCTGGGCAAACAGATATAGTAATTGGTTCTCCAAGTGCTAGTAGAAATAGAGAGGAAGTAGAGAGACTAATTGGCTTTTTTGCAAATACTATAGTCTTGCGAACTGATTTAGGAGGGAATCCCTCATTTATAGAATTATTAGGCAGGGTCAAAGAAACCACATTGGGAGCTTATGATCATCAAGATTTGCCCTTTGATCAACTGGTACAACAATTAAATACTGACAGGTCTTTGAATTATCATCCTATATTCCAGGTGATGTTTGCGTGGCAAAATACTCAGGGGCGATCGCTCGAATTACCAGAAATAGATATTACTCAGATACCACAAAATATCAAAACTTCTAAATTTGATTTAACCCTAGAATTAGAAGAAACAGATACAGGGATAACTGGCTTTTTTGAATATCGCACAGATTTATTTGAATCGGCAACAATCAGACGAATGGTGGGGCATTTCCAAACCTTGTTAGAAGCCATAATTACCAATCCCCAAACCTCCATTGGCCAGTTACCCTTACTCACACCACAAGAACAACAGCAGCTACTTGTGGAATGGAATAATACTCAAGTTGAATATCCCCACAATAAATGTATTCATCAGTTATTTGAGGAACAAGTAGAACGGACACCAGACGCAGTAGCCGTCATATTTGCAGAACAACAAATTACCTATCGGGAATTAAATCATCGAGCCAATCAACTAGCACATTATCTCCAATCAATAGGAGTTCAACCAGAATCCCTAGTGGGAATTTCTGTAGACCGTTCCTTAGAAATGGTAATTGGATTATTAGGAATTCTCAAAGCAGGTGCAGCCTATGTACCTCTAGACCCCACATATCCCGCAGATAGAGTTGCCTATATCCTCGACCATTCACAAGCCAATTTCTTCCTGACCACCAGCAACCTATTAGCAACCCTACCCCAAAACGAAACACAATTCATCTGCTTAGATAGAGAATGGGCAGTTATTTCTCAACAAAGTGAGTCAAATCCGGAAAGCGCAGTTAAACCCGATAACTTATCCTATGTAATTTACACATCTGGTTCAACAGGCAAACCAAAAGGAGTACAAATTTGCCATCAATCCTTGGTCAGCTTCATCAATTCCATGGAGAAAGAACCAGGATTAAAGAATGGAGATAAACTGTTAGCAGTCACCACAATTTCCTTCGACATTCATACCCTAGAAATTTATCTGCCCCTGACTGTGGGTGCAACCATAATAGTTGCTAGTCGAGAAATGACCATAGACGGTAGACAATTAGCCAATGAAATCGCCAAACATGACGTGAATGTCATGCAAGCAACTCCAG